>JAUUYD010000417.1 GCA_030590585.1 Spirochaeta sp. | reverse complement strand
TTGCATGTTTCAGTCAGGCTATCAATGTAGGAGAGGCCGAACAGCTCAATATTACGTTTCTCCAACTTTTTCTTCTGTGTGGTTAGAGTCTTGATTTCAGTGAAGGCGCTGGAGAAGATATATGCCTGAAGAAATGCCTGATAGAGGATGAAAACCATAAATATTCCGGCTACAGATTGAAACACTATAGAAAACGCGTTGTCGGCGATACTGAAGATAATACTGAGAACAAGAAAGCCGAGCCCGCTTAAATAATAAAGAATACTCCTGTCTTTGGATTTAAAAAAACCAATAACCAGCATTAATAACGTATACAGGGAAGATACCAGCACCAGAACTTCCAGGGGTAGGATAAAACGGGTGTAAAAGACTTTGGGTGTTAGGATTATTATAAATGAAATGATCAATGCTATTGGTATCAGAATCCAGTTGACTTTTCTTATGAAATGCCTGGGATACAAAGTGTAGGCATAAAGTGTCAGGATAGGACCCGCAAGGGTTAAAGCAAGATAGATGAACTTTGTTCGGGTTTCTCCACCCCACCCCGGAAAAACAGAGAGCAGTACCATTTCATTCTTGAAGCCGGAGAAAAAGAAAGCCAGAAAACACAGCATGGCCATGAGCAAAGTAGCTTTCCTTTTAATGTTCAGCAGGAACAGCGAAAGCTGATAGAGTCCCATCAGCATCAATCCACCCAGAAAAAGAGCGTCCAGTGACAAATTAAGCTCCCGGTTTTTCAGAATATCATCATACAATCCTATTTGTATCGGACGGTTCAAACCTCCATTGACATTATGAAAATTTGAGATACTCACTGTTAATTCAAAGCTGTCACCGATGTATGAGAGTGGAGAGAGAAGGATTCTGTTCCCGGATTCAGAAAAAACCCTGTTCATGTCCACCTGGCCAATTTCAGCAATCCGATGGCCGTCAACAAAAATATCGGCATTAGGTGTAATACTGAGAAATTTCAGAGCGAAAGCACCCGAATCATTCGTCGAATCTTTCAGTACCTTTAAACGGTATGTGCCAACACCCTGTGCTGTGATATTTGAATCCGTCTTGCCCAACTTGTCCCAGTAAGACGGTACTTCCACGTAATGGTCGGGGGGTCTGCTGATAATACCCGCATAGGTATCGGGTGTAACCGCGGTGTCCCAATAGAAACCCCACTCACCGGCAAGTACCAGGGGGCCGTCAGCAGCAAAATCATATCCCCGAATATCAAGAACACCCTTTACAGCTCTGGGTTCAGAAGGTCCCTCCTGGGCAAAAACTGTACAATTCAAAGACATCGCGATAATAATGAGTAAGAATATCCTGAGATAATATCGAAGAGACATCAATTTAATCCTAAGCTCATATATTGTTACAGGTCAACGAAAACTTAATAAGTATAATACTTAGAAAATTTTTCAACTTTGAAGCATATGGGAATTCTCTTCAGTCATTGTTGTCATGGAACACATTGAAGAAGTCACTGAATATCCCGATCCGGTACTGCTTACGAGTCAAAAAGTATTCGGAATCAACTTCCCTTATCCCTGGCAGAGGTTGATTATCGCCTCGGTGCTTGATTCAGCTCTCCCGTCACCCGATGGCTCGCCTGAACCTGAAAAGCTGCATCAGATTGCAGTACTGCCGACAGGGGCGGGAAAGAGTCTTTGCTGGATGCTGCCGGCAGTACTTATTAACGGAATCACAATAGCAGTGTTTCCTCTGCTGTCGCTGATGGCCGATCAGAAACGCCGCCTGGAAGAGGCGGGTGTTAAATCAATAAGCTTACGGGGTGGTTTGAGTCGGGAAGAGAAAAGAGACATATGGGCCGTATTGGATGAGGGCCGGGTAAAGATTATCCTTGCAAATCCGGAAATACTCCAATCTGCCACTGTTGCAAACCGGCTTGAAGCTCTTAAACCGAGCTTTTTAGTTGTCGATGAAACACATACCGTCAGTCAATGGGGAGAGAGTTTTCGTCCGGCCTGCGCGGGAATGGGCCGCCTGGTTGAGCAATGGAATCCCAGGGTGGTTCTGGCTCTTACCGCTACAGCCGGCCCGCATATAAGGGAGCGGCTTACCGAGCTGCTGTTTAACGGCGAAAGGCCCGCAGAAGCCCTGGCCAATCCGGATCGGCCCGCAATACGCTATGGAGTCATTCCCGCCTTGAGTAGAAACCATGCCCTTTCTCGACTGGTGGAAAGAGAACCTCGTCCCATCATCGTTTTCGGACCGACACGTTCATCAGTTGAGAAAGCTGCGCGGCTGTTACGCTGTCGTCTTGAAGATTCTAATATTCGTTTCTACCATGCGGGACTCTCCAGAGAAGAAAAGTCCCGGCTGGAAGAGTGGTTCATGAAAAGCATCAACGGGATTCTTTGTGCCACTTGCGCATATGGCATGGGTGTTGATAAATCTGATATTCGTACTGTAATTCATCTGGCTCCACCCTCCTCGGCAGAAGCTTACCTGCAGGAATCAGGGCGTGCTTCAAGAGACGGAAAAGGTGCAAACGCCTGGTTGATATGGACTCCTGAGGATTCCGCTCCAGGAGAGGACCAGGACGAACCTGACTGCAGCTCCGCAGAAGCCGTCGCCCTTGCACGCCGTCGGGGTATGATTCGTTATGCAGCGTCTACCAAACGCTGCCGACGGGAGATGCTTCTGGAAGCCCTGGGCATCGAAGCTCAGGACTGCAGCGGATGTGATGTTTGCGGAAATGAACCATGGACAGCAGCTCCGGAAGAAAAAACTATACTTAAGGTACTTGGATGGAACCGATGCCGTTTTCGCAAAGGGCAGATGGCACGCATCCTCATCGGCAGACGCAGCGCCGAGATTCGGCGTAAGGGTTTGGATAAGGTCCGGGGGTTCGGAGTTCTTTCAGGATGGGAGCTTGAAGATGCGGAAGATGCAATTGGTGTTCTGGTCCGAACAGCTAAAATCCGGTATGGCCGGCTGGGGTCCCGTAAGGGTCGACTTATACAAATACACTAGTGATATAGTATATTATGCAGGCAGGAGGCTTTAATCCCATGACAAAAAAAGGCAGAGGAAGATTCTACAAAATCACCCCTTTAGATGGATTTGCGAGCAGGGACATTGCCATGAGCACAGCCTGGATGGACGAGTACCGGGAACGTGTCTACGATCAAATTGAGGATTTACCCCGGGATGCCCTGGATTTTGAAGCAGCCGGAACCGGACTGACAATAGGAAGCCTTCTTTTACACATGGCCTGGGCTGAAGCATTATGGATAGGCCGTATTACAACTCAAGGTATCCCTTCAGATCTCTCATCATCATTATCAGCAGGCTCACTGGAGCACCTTGGTAAAAAAACAATTAAATCCCCTGAAGCCGCTGAGCTCATCACCTTGTGCCGCCGGGTAAGGGATGAAATAACGATATCCGGTCT
>JAUUYD010000416.1 GCA_030590585.1 Spirochaeta sp. | reverse complement strand
AGTAAAGAGGTGTATTTCTCTTTCCATTCCCCGGGCATCAGATCATGCTTTTCGAGGTTCGTCATCATATCTTCCAGCAGGGATTCCATGGTTTGAAAAAATGGACCGTTTGGTTCGATGTAATGAATCGGCCGTTGATAGGGAATAATCCTGTAGGTAGGCTCCATATCTCCGCCCCCGGCCATTTCCGCATACACCTGTTTGACATAGAGAATCGTATCATGTCTGAGTTCCGCCCAGGCCGCGTGGGAGGTCAGCAGTGCTTTAATATTCCATGCCGGTTTGTGGGTAAAGTAGAATCCGGCACCCTGCTCGAAAGATGCCAGATGACTCACCAGGGTGAGATATTGCCCGTAAAACGTGTCGTTCAGACCGCCCCCGTCACCTTTGGCAGCATATTCCCTCAAGGAATCGATGGTATTCTTCATCCGGTCGCCATATTTAGGGAACTCCGGTTCAAGGAGTTCGTAGGCCCGCTCACTCCCCAGGACAGCCATAATATCAAGACCGGACACCCGGTCCCTGCTGTACTCCTCGGTCATCATCCGCGGGGCGGAGAGCAGCTGATGGATAAAGGAATCAAAGGTGAATCGCTGCCCGAACAGACGGTACCCGGGAAGCGGTTCAAGCTTGTCGTCCGAGGGTGCGAGAAATACCGAATTACCGGAAATCAATGGGCCCCTTAGAACTTTCCCCGCTTCATCGAGATAAGTAAATATATTCTCATCGTCAGTCACCCAGCCCGGAAAATCATCCCAGTTCACCATGTTCATCACCGGAACGATATCGTCGAAATTCAAATCATCCGAGACACCGATCAGATATGTAATCGGATCGAAAAGTTCCCGCCAGGAATCCATAAGGGCGGCATCATCCATAGCCATACGATTAATCAGCAGGGCGACAGGGGTCAGCAGCAAAGCATTCTCATCAACAGACCGGCCCATCACAAAATGAATCCGGCCGTACCACATCATGGTTCTGAAATATGACTCCAGAACGGGGTTCTTCGTGTAATGCCCCCGGGGCTTGTACTGACTGTAATCCTCGGTATATTTGAAATTAGGTGATTCGGTAAATCCGCCCTGCCCGAGAATCAAATCCACCTCAGTACGGACATTTTCGGGATATGACGCGGACAGCTGCTGATAATCCGCAGCTGAGTATTCAATCACACCGGAGCGTTCATCCTTGATTGCTTCGGGTGCCATGGACAGCAGCAATGAAGCCACATCGAAATAAGTCTTAACCAGTTCCAGAGTCTCGGTGTATCGGGGAGAACTCCCATCATCACCGGCCTGCAGAGCCGCCGTCTTTACTCTGAAAGCCTCAGTAAGTTTCAACAGTTCCGGAAAGAAGCGGGATTCCTCCATATCGGTGAGGTAGCGGTCGAAAATCAGATGCAGACTGTGAATGTAGAGGTCGGTAGTCAGGAAAAGTGTCTGGCCCCGATCCTGAACGGCTCTCTGATAGAGAGCTATCAGGTCGTCAGGATAATCCATGTTCAGCCTGTATTCGTTTGGTTTCACCTTTTCAAAAGCAATATGGTTTTCCTCAAGATGAGCTTTTACTGATTCCGATATTTCCCGATTGCCATTCCGAACCGTGAAGATTTCACTCTTTTCAGGCCGGTTATATAACCATGTGAGCAGGGTGAATTCATCATCAGACAAGTCGAGACCTGTCAGATCCGCACCCCAGGTAAGCCCTTCAACGCTGTCCACTTCGGTACGGTAGAACCAGTTCCAATCACCCTGAAATTCGAAGAGCTTGTGCCACTGGGCGTCCTCATTCACAATTACACCGTTCAGGGGCAGCACTGTTCCAATCGGAATCGGAGTTCCATCTCCAAGGTTATCCAGGTCTTCCATTGTAATCGTATCAAGGCCAGGCCAGAAAACCGCCTCTTTACTGGCCACCAGGGCACTTCCCCCGGCGGATATCTCCACTTTCGGTAGAGCTGTGAAAATCAGGGGCACATTCAGGTATTCTTCAGGAGAACCGGGGTTGAGTTCAACTTTTTTAGATGGGGATTCTTCAATAGAATAAGTAGCAGCTTCAGAGGCCGCAGCAGTGTTCTTGTTCGGATTTGCCTCCGGTACTGCGGCATCTTTGTTACCGCCGCATCCGAGGATAAAGGCTATGAGGATGGCCGATATGATACCTTTTATGAAACTGCCAAAGCCGGAGGTTCTTCTGAATCTTTTCATCGCTGGCTCCCTGGATTTATGATGACCTCTGGCGCCTTCAGGTTCAAGACAAAAAATGCCGGAGGTTTAATCCTACCGGCAGGTTTTCAGATCAACGTTATTACCCTTCCCACGAACCCGCTGAGGGTGAGGTTTAAACAGGTATTCTCAGTCCTATTCCTGGGGATATTGAACCATAGTTCCATAATCCACAGGAATAACCTGGTTTCCGTCGATCGTTACAGTATCGGGAAATAATTCATTCTGTTTCGAAGGAGGATGCCCCTCAGGAGTATTAGACTCATCAGCGGTGTAAATATAAATGTCATAAGTGGTTCCCCCGGTTCCAGACCATATAATATCGGTTGGACCCCAGTTATCAACATCGTCCTCGTCCATTAGATAGAAAAGACTTGCTGCAGTACCTGATTGTATTTGAGCTTTCATGGTAGCAAGAACTTTTGCTGGATTATCAGTATCAGTTTCACCTTCAGCATAGATATAAGCATACAAATAGTCTGTATTATCAGTTCCGGCATTTGTCAAATTAACTGTTACCGATCCCTCCTGGCACCGCCGGCAGTTTACAGCCGGAAAAAAACAGCACAGACAGTCCGACTAAAACGACAAAAAACAGACTAATTCTTCTTTTCATAAACGATTCTCACTTCCCTGGTTAATTATAGATTTTGGAGGTTTCAATAACCCTATCTGTATTCAGTGTAGTATAAGCGGATAAGGTCAGGTTAAAAAATGGAATTAAGAGCTATGAAAGGTACACATCAGATCCCCAGGTCGAAAAGCCTTAAAAACAAACCGGATCAAGGAGAATCCTGCAAAGTAAAAGATTTCATAAAATCCAATAATCCGCTGACTGTTACTTTTTCATTCAGATTGTATTTTTCCTGAGTCGGGCAAATTATCCATGCTTCGGTTATAGATAAATCCCCAAGTCCGTTCCATAGGCTCTTTGTCATTTTCGGGGCAGTTGAGATTTTAAACTCAACTGCTATCTTCCTTCTCCCCATTTCCAGAATCAGATCTATTTCTGTCCCGTTTGAAGTTCTATAAAACCCGGCACTATCAAAGTCAACAGTCGTCAAAATATTCTCAACACAGAAACTTTCCCAGGAAGAACCGGCCGCTGGATGTCCCAAAAGGTCATTTAAAGTCCGAAGCCCCAAAAGCTTATGAAGAATACCCGTATCCCTGATATAGATTTTGGGGGATTT
>JAUUYD010000201.1 GCA_030590585.1 Spirochaeta sp. | reverse complement strand
TGAATTACATCCGCTGGACAGCTTTATCAGCCACGTCCTCCTACCAGATTACAAGATCCATGGCTGATATCATGACACGTGTCTCTCAGATGAACGACCCGATGGCCGGAAAAATTCTCTTGAGTTCGGTCTCAAACCTGGGAAAAATTACAAACAACATCAAGGCGGAACTGAAAATAATTACTGCCTTTCTCCGGGAGAGGTACAAAATTAATGTCAGGGAAAAGCTGACAAACAAAATGAACATCAATGTGGAACAGTACCGGCGAAAACCAATTTCAATACTGGACAATGTCAAGTTCGAATTTACTCATAACATGAGAGGTTCCGGCTGGTATAAAGATCTCATCAATGAACTGCTCGAAGAAGACTACGGACTTGCCGCAGAGAAGCTGAGATTTCAAACCCTGGAAAATTTGAAGGTGAGTCATCAGGCAAAAAAAAGAAAGCAAAAAACCGGCGCAGATGATAAAGCCGCTCTGCTGCGTGTCCTTGATCGCATGTCGCGAACCGGAGAATCAATACGATCGACACTGCTCAAGTTGAATGAAAACTCCCGATATCTGCAGGAAAGGAAAAGAAGTATTGGTGAACGTTTGTCTAAAATCATCTCGTCACTCTTCAGTAAATCAGACAGCAGCATCATATATGAAGTAACCATGAGCAATCCGGTTACCGGTTCACTCAAAAAGGAAGCATTGAATTTTACCGGTTTTTCCGACCTCACCATGAGGAAGGCCAGGTTACTGCAGGATCTTCAAGATATTAATTCTGCACCTCGAAAAAAAGCCGAGGCTGCCGATACTGACCGCCTCATGGAGTATATCAGCAGGAATTTGAACGAATTAAAAATCATTCATCGAAAGCTCACCGGACTGGATGGTTATTTTCAATCGAAAGAAGTGCCTCAGGAGCTCAGGAGCAGCATGAGGAGCTCCGGCCTCAATCTTAAAAACCTCAGAAGCATCATAAGCGACACCATGAAGATGCTCAGCGAGTTCAAAGTGAAAAAAGAAGAAGAAGAACAGCTTATGAAGCTTGGAATTGAGGATTAATGATATCATGCCCCGATTTATCCGATACTTATTACCACTTGCGGTCTTGCTTTCGATGATTTCCTGTATGGCTGAAGAGCAGGAAGATTTACGCCGTCTTCCGGTAGAGGGTGTGGAAAATTTCCGCAGCATCGGAGGATATAAAACTACCGATGGCCGTGTTGTAAAAAAAGGTATTATCTACCGATCCGGACAGCTTCATAATCTCACCAAAGACGATACGGTATTATTCGCTAACCTTGGAATCCGCGTAATAGCTGATTTCCGGGGACCATCCGAAGTTGAAGAAGAGCCGGATGTCATACCTGAGGGTGTCAGCTATAAATCCTACCCTGTGGATATTGCAGGATCCGATTTACGTGAAAAAATCATCTCTGTAATCAAGGGTGATTCTGAAATGGATATGTCGGGTTATATGATGGATATAAACCGCCAATTCGTATTGGATTATACCGGTACATACAGCAAATGGATTCATACCCTGGTTGATAATCCCGATTCAACACCTCAGGTATTTCACTGCACTGCCGGTAAAGACCGTGCAGGCTTCGCCGCTGCCGTACTGCTGCGAGTCCTGGGTGTCTCTGAAGAAACCGTCATGTCGGATTATCTGGAAAGTAATGCCTACAATGCCGAATACATCGAGAAAACAATCCATAAAATCCGGGTGCTCACCATGTTCCGGAACGATGGAGAGGTAATCAGGCCTCTTTTGAGTGTGGATGAGAAATACCTGCAGACGGCCTTTGATACCATTGATGGCGAATGGGGCAGTTTTGACAACTATGTACAGCAGGGTCTGAGGCTCAGTGATGCAGATGTTGAGATGCTGAAGGACAGATTTCTGGAATAATGCAAGATTGCCGAATGAACTGCTCTGGGTGATGCCCCCGCAGGCGGGGGCCCGGGCTGTTCGCATCTAACTGCGGTGAGTACATCACGTATTGGTATCCTAATCACTGAGGGTGTGAACGATCACAGCGATTTCAGCTGATAGTTGTGCCGCGGGGGCCGGAAAGTTAATGCTGAGGTGTTTTGTGGTAGCACGGGGTGAGATCGCTCTAAAACACATAGATTGTTAATAGCCCTTGATAAGTTGTTGCCACGGGAAAAAACTTCATAAAAAAAACACTGTTATTGTGTGTACATCTGCCGTACATTGAATCAGAATCATTCATGAAGGTTGGTTTATGTCTTCTCACACAATTAATGATACTCGCCTCGAAATGCGGATCCCTACGAGCATCAAGCGGACCATCGAAAAGGCCGCCAGGCTCACCGGGAAAACGATCTCCTCTTATGCCATTTCTGAGCTTCAAGTCTCTGCAGAACGGGATATCAGGGAATATGAGACTATCTCTTTGAACAACAGGGAACGGGATCGCTTCCTGGAAGTCTTCTCCAACCCTCCCAAACCGAACAATTCTCTTAAAAGCCTCATGAGAGACTAGCGAAAAGGTGCAACCTGAGTTTGTCCCGGCTTCAAAGGATTTCGATCTCAAGGCCTTCGATTGCGGCGAAAAATCTCTCAACGACTACCTCAGGTTCTACACCCTCATGAACGACAAGAAACAAATCAGCAAGGCTTTCATCGCATATGACCCGGTTCGTCCCAGGTGTGTCCTGGGATATTACACCGTCAGCTCTGCGCAGATTACCTATGATGAATATCCTGAATCTCTACGGGAGAAAATACCAAAGTACCCGGTTCCGGCGATGAGAATCGGAAAGCTTGCATCCTCCCTCTCGGCAAGAGGACAAGGCATAGGGGCTGCTCTGCTGAAAGATGCATTCCTGAGAGCCGTTGCCGCCAGTGATCAGATTGCCATTCATTGCGTCATTGTCGACGCGCTCAATGAGGGTGCGGCATCGTTCTATATCAAATATGGTTTCGTTCCGCTCAAAGATAATGGAAGGACTCTTGTGATACCAATCAAGACGGTTATTTCCGCCGCCGATGTGTGAACTTCATCTATCAATGATAAGAGTTTTCATCGCCAACGCCAGAAGCGGCTCCAGGGAGCTTTTCTCCAACGAGGTCGATTATCACGTGATGATGGAAGTTCTGGTGAAGCTGGAAATGGGATTCAAGGTTGTCGGACCGGCCGACATCAGATAATGCTCGTTCTGTTTCTCAAGCTAGTGGTGTATTAACCGAACTAAGGATTATTCCTCCGCTATCTAACAACCTCCATATAGTATTCTTCGTCCTCGTATTGAATGAAGGCCATATTACCGGTTTCGTACTGGAATCCAACTATAAGCCCCTTTTGCGGATCGTTGATAACTACGATATTCTGGATACCTCTTTCGTTCCCAACCGGTTTGAACATTTTTTTTTAAGAACTCAATCCTTTTACCATTTGGGTAGTCTGATGGGAGCTGACAATATCAACAATTGAACTCCTTCTTAGATAATCCGATAGATGTCCTTTCGATGTCCCGCTCTAATCACAATAACCAAAAGCTCTTGATTCTTTACAACATAGATAACACGGTAGTCTTTAGCGACTCGGATTCGATAAGTATCCCTCGCCCCGTAAATCTTCCGGGAACCGGCAGGATGAGGATTCTCAGCCAAGCCTTTGATAGCCTTAATAATTCCTATCACTAACCTCGTTGGGAAGTCTGGTAATCGATTTCCCGGCCTTACGGTCTATCTCGATTTTGAAAGCCATCAATAAACTCGTCAAAATCTATCAAATCAAGTCCCTTTGACATCCGGATCTCCACCATTCGGAGAGCTTCGGTATCTTCGAGCTTTTCTAAAAGTTCTTGATACTCATCCAATGGCAACACCACGCTTATGGGATGACCATCGGTATCATCAACATACTGTACGCTCATTGAAAACTCCTAGGTTAAACGATACTCCTCGTAACGTACCTTTTCCAAGAGTCGGAGGATTGTTCAATTCGGTTTGATAGCAATAATCTGCCATCGAGACCTGCGTGGTTTTCCATTCATCTACTTCTGCCATAAAAAGCTCCTATGACAGATGAATGTCAGGTAGATGTGGGGGGCACTTATTAATATTTCTGTTCGCAGATAACTGAAGCTGGAGATAGAACCGGTATCGATGACAGTCGGGGGCGTTACGGGGGCGGCAGCCCCCGTAGAGGGGGGTAGCAGAATCGCCCCGGCCCTCAGGCGGGGTGATGGAGCGAGGGGGGAGACTTCCCCCCCACAAAAGTCTAAAAAAGGACAGCTCAGCTGGACCGATACACTCCGAGATTCCTGTACTCCTCGGCAGCATCCTGAAACTCATTTTCGGCCTTTTTAAATGCCGAAGCGTCTTCAGGCAGCATTACATCCACGTAGAACATGTAGCTCCAGGGTTTACCGGCAATGGGACGGGACTCCAGCTTGGTCATGTCCACTCCATGCTTTTTAAGCACTTCAAGACAGTCGGTGAGAGACCCCGGATGACTCTTGATAGTGAAGGTGAATGATGCTTTGTCGGCATTCTCCGGATCAGCAGTATCAGCCTGAGCTATAACGGCAAATCGGGTGTAATTCCTCGGGTTGGTTTCGATATCCTCTGCGAGTATATCCAGCTTGTGGAAGTTCGCGGCAGCAGCACTGGCAATGGCGGCAATGGAGGAATCATTTTCCCGGGCCACCATACCGGCAGCTCCGGCGGTATCAAAATAAGGAACGGCTTCCCAGCCCTTCTTCCTGATGTAATCGGCGCATTGAGAGAGAGCCTGGGGATGGGAGAAAACCCGGGTGATTGCTTCTTCTTTTGCACCGGGAGTTACTATCAGGTTGTGCCGTATGCGCACTTTGATTTCACCGACAATTTTTACATCGGGATAACGGGAGAGAAGGTCGTAATTCTCCAGAACACTGCCGGCCAGGGAGTTCTCGATGGGTACCATACCCCAGGAGGCATCTCCTGAGAGGACGGATGAGAAGATATCATCGAATCCCGGTAAAGGCATCGGTTCTACGTCACCCTCGGGAAAGTAGTTGAGTATGGCCCGCT
Organism: Spirochaeta sp.; assembly: GCA_030590585.1. The sequence goes on along the minus strand of JAUUYD010000201.1, from coordinate 318 downwards.
CGCTGTAGGCACCGCGCTCCCCCTGGAAGGCCACCCGGGGTTTTTCACCTGATGCGTGGCTTCCAAGATGAGAACGAAGTACGTCTTCCTGATGCCTTTCGGGTAATCGAGCCATTTCCCTGTCCACTGTGGGGCAGAGGGCTTCCACATCCCGGAGGAGTTTTTCAAATTGCTGGGGCCAGAGAGATTGAGGGCCGTCACTGAAGGATTTATCCGGGTTGGTATGTACCTCAACAATGAGCCCGTGAGCACCGGCGGCAATACTGGCCAGGGCCATGGGAGGAACCTTGTCCCGGAGGCCGGTGGCATGGGAAGGGT
>JAUUYD010000406.1 GCA_030590585.1 Spirochaeta sp. | reverse complement strand
CTGTAGATCTGGTTATTATCATGCTGGGTACCAACGATCTGAAACAGCGATTCTCTCTTCCGGCCTGCGATATTGCCGCCGGTATCGGGGTTCTGGTTGATATCGTGAAAAAAAGCGATTTCGGACCTGCTGATTTTGCAACTATGGGTGTTTCTCCTGAAGTCCTGGTATTGATACCCCCGGAAGTCCGAAAACTCACTGATTTTGCAGAGATGTTTACCGGTTATCTGGAGAAATCCCTGAAATTCCCCGCGGCATTCAAAGCCATGGCTGAAGACAAGGGTGTGAACTGCATTGATATTGGCCGAGATGTCCGGTTCAGTGACGCAGACGGTATCCATTTTGAGCCGGATCAGTTGGAGACTCTCGGGAGGATTGTATCGAAGAAGGTGATGGAGATAGTCAGGGAGGAAATTGATGCCTGAACGAATCAAATTCTAACGGTGCCCGGTAGACAGAGAACTCTTTAGAACCCTCATTAATCGCCGGCGCAGACCGAAAGGCAGATTCTGTTTATCGGTCATCCTTCGTCCGTCGCAAAATCAAGGATTTTTTCCTTGGTAGCATCTTTACAGTTCATTTCAGCAGCAATGCGCCCGCCGGCAAGTACCAGTATTCTGTCACTCATACCCAGTATTTCTTCTATCTCAGATGACATAAGAATTATTGAGGCTCCCTTGTCCACCATGTCGTTCATTGCGTTGTAGATATCCACTTTTGATGCCGCGTCGATACCCCGGGTAGGCTCATCCATGATGTATATTTTCGAGCGGTTCATCAGCCATCGGGACACCATAACCTTCTGCTGATTACCCCCGGAATATGTATCCATAATGTCTCCGGTGTTACCGGGTTTAATACTCATTTCACGAACGTATTCCTTGGTGAGCTCCCGCATGAATCTCTCATCCAGAACACCTTTGTATTTAAAACGCCGTAGAGTGGCAGTGGTGATGTTCTGAATCAGGTTATGCCTGAAAAAAATTCCGTTCGCCGCACGATCTTCGGGTATCAGGGAAATCCCACGGGCCATGGCTTCTATCGGATGGTGGAAAATCACTTCTTCACCATCGATTTCCAGATTGCCTTCACCTGGGCGGACGATACCGAAAAGGCAATTGGCAAGGAGTGTCCGCCCGGAGCCCATCAGACCGGTAATCCCGAGAATCTCTCCCTGCCGTAGGCTGAAGTCCACACCTTTAAGTATGGGTTCAAGAGTTATGTTACGAACTTTCATTACAACATGACCGGGTTTTACTGACACCCGGGGGTAGCGGTTTTTTTGAACATCCCCGCTCATCATTTTCAGCAGAGAGCTCTTATCCACATTATTGCAGCGTTCAGTTCCGCGAATTCTTCCCTTGTGAATAACACTCACCCTGTCTCCAATCCTGCGAATTTCATCCATGCGGTGGGAAATGTAAAAAATACCTGCACCCTTATCCTTAAGCCTTTCAAGAATATCAAAAAGTACTTCCCGATCTGGTTCGGTCATTGCCGAGGTGGGTTCATCGAATATCGCCAGTTCCGCCCCGGAGACATATCCCCGCGCTGCGGCGACGAGTTGACGTTCGGCATATCCCAGGTTTCCCAGCAGGGTATTCGGGTCTATCTCTATCTTCAGTTCGGTGAATACCAGTCGGCATTCGGCGAGCATTTTCCGGAGGTCAACAAAGGTTCTAATGCCCCAAAGCGTCGGTATACGGCCGAAAAAAACGTTTTCGGCCACGGTCAGATTGTCAAATGACTGTACATCCTGATGGAGATAGATGATGCCGTTTTTCTGTGCCTCATAAATGGAGCGGTAGCGTATGGGCTCACCGCGGTAAAGAATTGCACCGCCGTCGGGTAGAAACCACCCGGAGATGAGCTTCATCAAGGTTGACTTACCCGATCCGTTCTCACCGATCAGAACATGAACCTCACCTTTATACAGCTGAAGGTCGACTTCATCGAGTTGGAAATCGGTAAAGTGCTTGCGAATATTTTTCAGCTCAATCAGGGGTCGTTGCTGTATCATTCACTTCCCTCAAAGGCGGCAACGGTGGTGTACAGAGGGATATTCGAGTTGAATATACGGGTTTTATAAATGTCTGCCAGCTTGGAATTAGTGATAATACCACCGGCAATCTTAATATTTCCAAGACGGTAGAAGGCATTTTTAGAGAAATGATCTGATGGGCATATAATGATGGTGTTTTCAGATAATTCCAGAGCTCCGAGAATCAGGTCTGCTTTCTCCTGACTGTTGACAGTCACCTGGAGATTTTCGTTTATTCCATCCACTTCAATAAAAAGTCGATTGACATAGAACTTTTGCAGATTTGTCAGAGCCATGGAACCGAACAGGGCCTTTTCGCTCTTATCCATATCGCCTCCAAGGAGCACCACTTTGTTGGAATCCTGCAGTGAAATACGTAAAGCAATGGATAAGTCATTAGTTAAAATCGTAAGATTGGACCGTTCTTCCAGTTTCACGGCGATACGCACATTCACCGATCCATTGGTGAGCATCACAACATCGCCGTCTTGAATCATACGCAGGGCGACAACTGCAATTTCATCCCTCGAACCGTCATCTTCCGGTTCCTCTAGAATCTCAAACAAGGGGTCGGCTGTTTCATTCTTGTTGATAACAGCTCCGCCGTGGGTGCGGGTAAGCCAATCATCTTTCTCCAGTCTTTCCAGATCCCGACGAACGGTGACTTCTGAAACACCAAGAAGATTACTTAAGGTATGGACCTGAGCTTGTCCATGCTCTTCGAGATATTTTTTAATAATTCGGGTTCTTTCGATTGCGTACATATTTTTATGTAGTAATTATACCACTAACAGGTAATGGATAAGCAATTAGAAAAACTTTTTCTTGACAAATACGAAACCAGACGTTTAAAATAACAATCAAATACGAAAGCTTACGGTTTCAAATACTTCCGCTAATGAAGTATTTACCCTTTAAGCGTTCATGAATGCACTTTCGTATAAGATCAATTAAAGGAGAACCCTATGAAAAGGTTCACAACTGTTCTTGTCCTGGCCCTGGTGGCCATGGCCTTCGCCGCTCCCCTGTTTGCCAATGGCGGAAGCGAGGAATCAGATCAGCAGATAGTCGGAATCGCCATGCCCACCCAGTCTTCACAGCGCTGGATTCAGGATGGCGGTTACATGAAAGAGGAACTCGAAAGTCGCGGTTACAAAGTCGATCTCCAGTACGCCGAGGATAATATCGACGCACAGGTAGCACAGATTGAAAACATGATCGTTAAAGGTGCGAATGCCCTTGTAATTGCCGCAATCGACGGTGCCGCTCTTTTCAACGTGCTTGAAATTGCCGCAGAAAATGATGTTAAAATCATTTCCTACGACCGACTTATCATCAACTCTCCCCACGTCAGTTACTACGCCACCTTTGATAACTTCGGTGTCGGCGTGCTCCAGGGCGGATACATCGTTGATACTCTTAATCTCGCCTCCGGTGCCGGTCCTTTTAACG
>JAUUYD010000493.1 GCA_030590585.1 Spirochaeta sp. | reverse complement strand
GGAACACTGGATACCATCAAGGACAATGAATTGATCGGTGATGAACGCCTCGCGATCATGATGGGCGTTTGGGACCATGTGAAAAACAGCGGTAATCACGATGCTGATAACTGGGCCCTGAATTGGTTCGGGTTTTTGCCGGGGAAAAGAGAAAGCAGACGTTTTATCGGTAAGTATTCACTTACTCAGAATGATATCATGCTTGCCCACTCCTTTGATGATGCAATTGCCTACGGGGGATGGCCCATTGATATTCACCCTTCCGGAGGTGTTGATGAACCGGACCTGCAGCCCTGCGTTCAGCATAGGGTACCCAGCTTATACGATATTCCTCTGGGTTCGTGTATTTCGAAGAATATTGATAATTTGATGTTTGCCGGTCGGAATATCTCAGCAACTCATGTGGCTTTTGCATCCACGCGTGTTATGGCCACAGTTGCTGCAATCGGGCAGGGTGTTGGAACAGCCGCGGCATTTGCCGTTCAGAAAGGTTTGCAGCCTTCTGAATTGTCAGCCGAGCCGGGATTTATAAAAGCCGTACAACAGAAACTTTTAAGGGACGATTCTTATTTGATCGGGATATTGAATAACGATTCTTTCGATCTGGCCCGGTCTGCAGATATAACAGCTTCAAGTCAGCAGCCCGAGGGATTAGTGGAAAACGTTATTTCCGGTCAGACACGAGCCGTGCATGGAGTTGATGGAGTAAAGAGTGACAGGGCAATCCCGGGAGCTCACCGCTGGATGAGTAATCCGGGAGAGGCACTGCCCCAGTGGCTGAAAATGTCCTGGAATGAGCCGGTTTCAATCGGCAGGATAGAATTGATTTTTGATACGGGGATGCATCGGGTTTTAACCCTTGCTCACTGTGATGCATACACTGCAATTATGCACTGGGGAAAGCCTCAGGAGGAAACCATCAGGGATTATGTTATTGAATATGAATCTGATAAAAAATGGAAATTACTGCTCAGTGTTTGTGATAACTACCAGCGCCGCAGGGTTCACCATTTTCCGAAAATGATTTCTACATCAACCATCCGTTTGACAGTAGCTAAAACCAACGGCCTCAACCATGCCCGGATCTGTGAGATTAGAATGTATAAATCATGACCAATGAATATATTGTTACAGTAATGGGTGAAATCCCTGTCTGCAACTTGGGTGTTACCTCGGCTCATGAGCATCTGTACTGCGATATCTCGGTGAGTTCCGGCAATATTGATAACATCATTAACGATGTTTCATTGATCGCCCGGGAGTTGGAATATTTCAGTAAAGCCGGAGGGCAATCCATTGTTGAATTGACTGCTGTAGATATCGGGCGTAATCCGGCCAAACTGAAAGCCATCAGTGAAGCAAGCGGTGTACAGATTATAAGCGGTATTGCGATCTATGATGAAAAGGGCTGTCCTGCCTGGCTGCAGCATGCCAGGCTTAATCAAATCACAGATTATTTTGTGTCTGAGCTGGAAGAAGGAACTGATGGTATTCGAGCCGGATTGATAGGCGAGATTGCAAGCCACAATGAGGCTCGGCCCAATGCTTCCGGCTACAGACTGAATGAATTCGAAACTCTGGTTTTTCAGGCTGCGGCCAGGGCACAACGGCGAACCGGGGCGGCAATATCCACCCATGCCAGTTTGGGACGTGCCGGCCATGCACAACTGACAGCTCTCGATCAGGCCGGTGCCGACATCGAAAAAGTGGTGATTGGTCACTGCGATACTCATTGGCATGAAAATCCTGAAAAAGACTTGGATTATTATCTCCCTATTCTGAAAAGAGGTGCCTACTGTGGATTTGATTTAATAGGGTGGAACGAAATGATGCCGGATGATATTCGTGCCGAAAGGATTGCTGCCCTGATAGAACTCGGATACGTTAAACAGATATTATTGGGAACCGATACATGCCGGCTTTCTCAGCTTCATGAGAATGGAGGAAGAGGATTGGATTATCTCATAAGCTCTTTTCTCCCACGCCTCTATAAGCTGGGTGTTACCCAATCTCAGATTCATACAATGCTGGCTGAAGCACCGGGAACTTTGCTGGCAAGGGGGTTGAAGACTTGAATATAAACATACTGGACGATGTTGCCGTTTCTCCGAGTTTGAAAAAAGATACTGCAAATGAGGTCTGTGTTTATCCGCTTACCAGCCGGCTGAATAATGGCGATCTGCTGTGTGTCTATCGCCAGGGAAAGGAAAAACATTCTTACGACGGCAAACTCATTGTTCAAAGATCCGCGGATAATGGTGTTAGTTGGTCAGAGCAGATTACCATCTTTGATGGTACGCAGCAGAATCCTCCGGTATCAGTACACACCGGTGCTCTTTGCCAGGCATCCAATGGGACTGTCCTTGCCATATTCACAATAGTTGATGCGGGAAATCCGGATGTCTATGTTTTCAGCGATGAGGGGAGAAGACTGCACCATCAGCTTTGTGCTGCCGGAAGTAATGACGGGGGCAGAACATGGACCAAACCTGTAGTTCATAAGCTTATAGGCACAGCGCATAATGCCTACATCGGGAGCAGACCTTTTCTCCTACCCAATGGTGATTTGTTTGTTCCATTGGAAGTGACAGGTAATCACGGTCAGGAGATTATCCTCGCTACAATTTCATCCGACAACGGCAAAACCTTTCATCCTGTGATTGTTTGCGCGGAAGATAAGACAGG
>JAUUYD010000250.1 GCA_030590585.1 Spirochaeta sp. | reverse complement strand
TATGTGACCCGAAGACAACTTCAAGGTCCTCGGGTTTCTTGTTGAAATACTCCAGAGCCAGAGTCAGTGATATTGCCGGTACAAAATGATCTTTATAAGATTCAATTTTATAAGTCTCTACTTTTTCACTTTTAAGACCCCGGCGTTTTAAATCACTATAGAGGTTTTCAAGTGCCTCTGATGTCAGGGGAAGTTCCACAGATTCGAGTATCCCATGATTATTTTCCCAGGCCAGATGTCCTTTCCCTTTTATCCCGAAATTCGTATCTGTGCTAATTTCATCCAGGGTATATTCATCTACTAGAAAGCTGTATCTGGATATCAACTGCAGTCGCCTGTAGATCTTGTCATCATCCTCGCCATAGGTGGCATGGCCGTAAGAGCTGATAGCTTTTCCATAAGGTATCAGAGGTGATTCGATGCCGTAATTTGCATGAACCTTCGAAATATCCCCCTGGATATCCTCAATCTCACCGTATGTTTTCAGTAATACATTAAACCGTTGATCAAGTGCATCCTTGCTGATAGTTGCTATCGGTATAACGGAGTGCAGTGTTTGAAGTGCCACATTCCCATTTTCTTCGATGGAATCCAGGAGCATGACATCCTCATACGCCCTGTCGGCTGTTTCATTGAAAAGAAAGTCCAGGAGGACTGTTGATTCTCTTTGTTCCTGTTTCTTGATTCTTGTAAAGGAATTAAGAAGGTCTGCATGAATACGCCTGGGGAAGGGCCAGCGCCCGAATTGTTCCAGAGATCTGTTATCAACCCCGATAATAACGATGTCGTCTGATAAACTGGAAGATCTGATTTCCTCTGTGAAACCGGATCCTCTGTTTTGAACCTGCCAGGTGTTTTTCAAGTTGAAGTGCAGATCCATGAGTTTAATCTCAAGATTTTCAAGCCCGTCAAACATAATCCCGAAGATAATAAAGAAAAGAAATACAACAAGGCCTATTACAAGCCCGAATATTTTTGGAGAAAAGAAACTGCGTTTGAAATTATTGTTGGAACCCAAGACCTCCCCCTTGCCGGGATACCCCGAGGGGGAATGCGCAAGTCGGCTTATCCCGGCCCAAGCCTATCCTAAGAACGGCCCTCGATAACAACAATACGGCTTTTGGACAGATCCGTCCACCGACTCCCGGGGAATCTTGAACCAACTTCCTTGTAATGCTCTAATGCTTTATCTTCATCACCTGATGATTCTGCCAGTCGTCCAAGATTAAATAAAGCTTCCGGCGCATCCGGAGACACTTCTGCATAATCCGAAATCAGTCTTGTCCAAAACATGACTGCACCATCGAGGTCCCCTGCTTCCTCCCTGGCGGAACCGGCATTGTACAGGCTCACAGGGGCAAGATAACTGTCATTCCAACCATCGGCGAGAGTCTCGAAAACTTCGGAGGCCATGTCCCATTCTTTATTTTCAAGGGCCATTAAGCCACGGGTGAACAGTGCTCTTTGAGCTGCGAATTTTTTTGAATAATCTTTCAATGCTTTGTCAATCAGCTCGTCCAGTTCTGTTTCATCACGATTTTCAGGAGCTTCCTGCATCCATACCGTATATGCATTCTGGATATCTTCAGCCAACATGGCTGATTCAGCAAGTTTTCCACGATTTAAATAACCGAGGACAAGAATCCCAATCATTATGATAACAACGGCCGATAAAATTATCGTAGCCAGCTTCCAGTGATTGGATAAACCTTCGCTAATACGTTCTTTCAAGCTCATCTCGGTGTTTTGCTTGTTCATTTATATTTCATCTCCTCGATGATCAATATTCAATTCTTTTATCATTCGGGATAAATAAGTTCGCTGTATCCCAAGAGCATCAGCCGCAAGAGTCTGATTACCACCATGGGAAATCAGTACTTCACGTACAAAACTTTTTTTAAAAAGTGTAACTGAATCTTTTAGATTCTTACCTTTATAGTCAACCGCTTCCCTGTTCTGACCAGGCAGGGCCAGATCACCAGGGCTTATCTCTTTTTTCCCTTTAGCTGTGATTACAGCCCGCTCCACGGCGTTCTGAAGTTCCCTGACATTACCCGGCCATCTGTAAGAGAGCAGGACTTCCAGGGCCTCCAGACTGAAAACATCAGGAACATCGTTACTGTCTGATCTGAATGCCTCAAGAAAAAAACGGGCCAATATTTCAATATCTTCGGGACGTTCACGCAGCGGCGGCATTTCAATAGGGAGTACTGCAAGTCTGTAATACAGGTCCTGACGAAACATCCCTTCATCCACATCAGAACCAAGATCCCTGTTTGTTGCGGCAATAACACGTACATCAACTGTTACATCTGTTTCTCCGCCAACACGCTGATAACTTCCATCCTGAAGAACACGTAATAGTTTACCTTGAGCGGCGTATGTCAGCTCGGCTACTTCATCCAGGAAAAGAGTCCCACCGTTTGCCCTCTCAAAATATCCCTGCTTATCTCTGACTGCATCGGTAAATGCACCTTTAACGTAACCGAATAGTTCTGTCTCAATTAGATCCTGGGGAATAGCGGCACAGTTTACTTTAATAAGAGGTCCGTTACAGCGATTGGATGAAAGATGAAGCCTGTCGGCCAGCAGCTCTTTCCCGGATCCGCTTTCACCCAATATCAGAACCGGTGAGTCCGCCCTGGCTATCTTGTCAGCCTGTTCGAGTATTCTCCCTGTTATTGGACTCTTCCAGATTATTTCTTTTGCAGTGGAATCCGTACCGATATCGACTCTGCTTCTCAGATTATCGAGCTCGTTGGATAATTGACCAAAATCACGTGCATTCTGAATAGCAATGGACGCCTGATCAGCCAATACCTCAAGAAACCTCAGATCTTCATCGTTGAAATTATCACCGTCCGACTTATTGATTACCTCAAGAACGCCAATAACTTCGTCCTTGGCTCTCAATGGAACAGCAATCAGATTGTTGGTTATATAACCTGTATCTTCACCAATCAAAGAGAAATGCCTGGAGTCGTTTTCAGCATCATTGACAACCAGAGAACGGTCGTTCAGGGCAACCCAGCCTGCGATGCCCTCTCCCATTTCAAGTGTATATTTTTTAACGTCTTCGCCCTTGTCTCCAAGGGCAATTTCAAAGTAAAGATGATGTGTTCCTGTATCAACAAGGAGGAGAGATGACGCATCAGAACCGATAAGTCTTTCAGCCGATTCCATAATCCGGGAGAGAAGAACCCTCACATCCCTGTACTGGGAGTTGATCAACGCATTGATCTCTATGAGAGTTTCCAATCTCCGGACTTCGTTACTTAGCTCGCCCATGTCAATGCCGTGATATCAAGTGGCAATACATCGTTTGTATTCGATGTACCTGTTCACTAGTCTTCTTTTCCCTTAAGCATATCGGCAAGGGTGTAGGAATCATCTGATTCTTCATCCCCATCCATATACTTGGATATTTCGGCTCTTTCCTCACGGAATTTCATTTCACGGACAGACAGTGAAAGTTTCTGTTTCCCGGTATTCACTTCCGTAACAGAAGCTTTAATTTTATCTCCGACATTGTAGGAAGCAAGTTTCTCTTCAGCATCTTCTTCCTTTGTTTCAGTGAGATTATTTTTATGGATAAGACCTTCAATATCACCTTCAACTTTTACAAACAGTCCAAAATCGGTTTTCCCGGTAATTTCACCTTCAACAATTGATCCACGGGGATGATTGTCTCGGAACGTTGCCCATGGGTCACCTTCAAGCTGCTTTACGCCAAGACGTATTCTCCGCTCTTCGGGATTAACACTTGTAATAATCGCTTCTACAGGCTCTCCCTCAGTGAGAATACTGCTGACATTTCGGACTTTTTTAGTCCAGGAAAGATCGTCTGCATGGAGAAAAGCGTCAATGCCCTCTTCCAGCTCTACAAAAGCGCCGGCATTGGTTATCTTTTTAACCGTCCAGCTGCCTTTGGTGCCTACGGGGAACTTGGCTTCAATTTCCTCCCAGGGGTTGGGCAGTACCTGCTTGAGTCCAAGAGAAATCCGGCCTTGAGGAATATCATAGCCAAGTATCATGGCCTCACATTCGTCACCGATATTAAAGAGTTCCTTGGGATGCTTTACACGTTTCACCCAGGAAAGTTCTGAAATATGTGCCAAACCTTCAATGCCTTCCTCTATCTCAATGAAAGCACCGAAATCGGTAAGTTTTGTTACCCTACCCTTTATGACCTGATCAACCTGATATTTTTCTTCAAAAGTAGACCATGGATCAGCCAGGAAATGTTTAAGAGACAGATTGATTTTTTTCTCATCCGGATCAAGACGAATAACTTTCAGTTGTATTTTTTCACCTTTTTTTACGTAATCCTTGGGCCTGGTGACATGGCCCCAACTCATATCATTGATATGTAAAAGGCCATCGAAACCACCAAGGTCGATAAAAGCTCCAAAAGAGGTGAAGCTCTTGACTGTGCCTTCAACCTCATCACCGATAGCAACGGTTTCAAAGAACTTCATGCGGTTCTTTTCGGTGAGACGTTCAAGGTAGAGACGTCGGGTGAGAACAATATTGACTTTCTTCTCACTGTAAAGGCGATCGATAATGAACGGTGATTCAAGACCGATATATTCTTCGGGTGTTTCGATTCGCTGTACATCCATCTTGCTGATAGGGCAGAAGGCACGAAGATCAAATCCGAGATTAACCTCGAACCCGCCTTTTACGGCCTTGGCAACTTTTCCATCAACAGGCTCATTAGCCTCGAAAGCATCACGGAGTATTTTCCAGAATACTTTCATATCAGCTTTTTT
>JAUUYD010000343.1 GCA_030590585.1 Spirochaeta sp. | reverse complement strand
TTCCGATTTCCACATCTTCAAGGCTTCGTATACGTTCATCAAAATTGAAAACTTCAAAAACCCCCCGGGGATCGCGTCCGGGTTTGGCCAATTCGGCAATTATATCCCGGAGGGTGGGAAGCCCCACGCCGGATGAAGCTGAAACGTACTTTTCCAGAGGGATCTGTTTTCTGAGATTCTCCGCCTCCGAGTCTGAACCTGATCCAGGCCCTGAACTTATCAGGTCCTTGACGTTAACCCCGAGGTCGGAAGCCATTTTTTTCACAAGCGGGTAACGTTCAGGGTGGACAGCACTGGCATCCAGAGGGTTGGATGCTCCCCTGATACGTAGAAAACCGGCGGCCTGTTCATACGCTTTCGCACCCAGTCTCGGCACTTTTAATAAGCCAGTGCGTTTTGAATATGGACCGTTCTGTTTCCTGTAATCAACAATGCTCATGGCAAGTCCCGGACCCAGCCCTGAAACACGGGAGAGAAGAGCGGGGCTGGCACTGTTCAGTTCGACGCCGACAGCATTCACCGCCGATTTGACTGTATCATCCAAAGACCTGGAGAGTGCTTTGGTATCGACATCGTGCTGGTACTGTCCCACTCCTATGGCGGCCGGATCAATCTTCACCAGTTCCGCCAGGGGATCCTGAAGCCGTCTTCCGATGGAAACGGCGCCTCTGACAGTGATGTCCAGATCTCCGAACTCCCTTCTGGCTTCCTTTGAAGCCGAGTATACTGAGGCACCCCGTTCATCCACTGAAATTACAGTCATTCCGGGGAAGGACTTTTGAATAAATTCCTCGGTTTCCCGGCCGGCAGTTCCATTTCCCACAGCAAAGATTTCGGTATGATGTTTCTCCGACATTCTTTTAAGTGTTTCGGATGCGGCCTGCCGGGCAGCTTGAGATGCCTCGGGGTGGATTACCCCATGGTCCAGGAGCATACCCTGAGAATCGAGAGCTGCAACCTTCCCGCCGGTTCGGTAGCCCGGGTCAACAGCGATCAGAGCCCTGGTTCCCAGAGGGGGGGAGAGGAGCATTTTTTCAAGATTCAAGGCAAAAATCCTGATGGCACCGGTATCGGCCCTTTCCTTAAGTTCGCCAAGGAGGTCATTTTCCAGGCTGGGTGCCATCAGACGATTCCATCCGTCTTTTACGGCCAGCTTCAGCTGTTCTGCAGAGGCACCGCTGCCTTTAATGATACGATGTTCCAGCCATTCGACGGCACGATCTTCTTCCAGCCGGGCCTTTACCCGCAGGAAACCCTCCCGGCCGCCTCTGAGTACTGCGAGTATTCGGTGGGAGGGAACTCTGGATATTTTTTCACTATAGTCAAAGTAATCCCGATACACCGAAGCATCCTCGTCACCGGCTTTTTTCGCAATGATTTTAGCTGTAAGGAATCCCTGTTCGGCACTCATTCTCCGCAGGGCTGATCTGTATCCGGCATCTTCGCTGAATCTTTCGGCCAGGATATCTCCGGCACCGGCAAGGGCCTTTTCAGGATCCGGATATCCGGAGGTATCCGGCTTTGAATCCTGATTCATAAATATCTGTTTCGCCAGCGCTTCGTATCCGGCTTCTTTTGCCGCCATGGCACGGGTTCGGCGTTTGGGACGATGGGGTAGGTATACATCCTCTAGGGAAGTTTTTGCCGCCGCTCCCCTGATGGCTTTTTCCAGTTCGGGCGTCAGGAGGTCACGCTCCAAAAGGGATTTAAGAATGACCTCCCGACGGGCCTCCAATTCACGACTGGTTCTAACTGTATCACGAAGTGTAATGAGATCGACTTCATCCATACTCCCGGTCATTTCTTTGCGATAACGGGCAATAAACGGAATTGTGGCACCTTCGTCCAGGAGCTTTAATGCGGCTGCGGTATTGTGACCGGGAGTCTTACTCATAGGAGCATAGTATACGAATCTTCCGGTACTTTGCATTGCCGGAGGGATAATCTCTTTGAGTAATGGTTTCTTTAGGTTAAACTGACTCCGTGAAAATCGACAAAAGCACTTACAGCCGTAACGTTCAGTCCCTCGGGAATCATGAAATCATCTTTCGTGAAGGTGATATTGGTAAACATATGTACGTCATCCTCGACGGAAAGGTTGAAATACGTAAACGCACCGGCGAGAAAACCACCCGTACGATGATTACCTTGAAGAAAGGAGATATTTTCGGCGAAATGGCCGTGGTGGAAGGTAAAGGCCGATCTGCCACTGCCATTGCCGCATCGGACTGCCGTCTTCTTCGACTGGATGAAGCAGCCTTTTACGATCTGGTACTGAAGAACCCGGACTTTGCCGTGAAGATGATTAAAACCCTCTCTTCCCGTCTGCGCAGTGCTGACATCCTCATTGAAGAGGTGATGGGATCGGATGTGGACAAGCAGGTTTTCATGGGAATCGGTGAGTTTATAAAGAGCCAGGGTGATATCCCCCCGGGGGATGTCGTAACATTCAGCGGGCCGGAACTCTGCAGCTGGGCTTCCCGGCATCTGGGAATACCTGAACAGCAGGCTGATGAAGCACTTGTACGTCTTCTGGAAAAACGCTTTCTTCAAAGCAGAAGCAGCGCGTCCTCGGGAGATTTGATTACCATCAGCAAACGGGTGCTCCTCCGTCTGATTTAAAAGACCTTCAACATGAATCCTGATATTCAAGCCATAGCCTCCCGGCTCATTCAGGCCCGGGAGGCATACTACAACACAGATAAACCTATAATGGGTGATGCGGAATTCGATGTTCTTGAAGAGAAACTTCGAAATCTCAATCCGAATCATGAATATTTCGCCTCGGTGGGTTTTTCAGATAATGACAGGGGCCCCGGCGGCGGCGCAGGCAGTGGTGGAAAAATCCGCCATAAGGTGCCGATGCTGTCCATGGCCAAGGCCAGGCATCTGGATGAAGTGGAAAAATGGCTGCAGCGGCTGAATCCCGGTCCAGGTATGGCTGTGACAGTTCAGCCCAAAATAGATGGATTATCCGCCAGTCTGTTATACATGGACGGTCAACTTCGCTATGTTGCCACCCGGGGGGACGGGGTGAGCGGTCAGGATATCAGTCATATTGCCCGATACATTGAAGATATTCCCGAGTCCATCAATTTCATACAGTATCCGGTGGAAATCAGAGGGGAGCTTCATCTTCCCAGGGACACAGAATACGATACCCGGGGGAAGCCCCTGCGGAACAATTGCGTTGGCCTGATTAACCGTAAGGACGATAGAGAAAATCTTCAATATGTCCGTTTCCTGGCCTATCAGATTATCCGGCCTGTAAAGACGGCGGCTGATGACAGGTACCTTTCCGATAAGCACTTTAGCGATAAACGGCTGGTCTCGGAATCCGGTAAAATTGATTTACTGAAAGAAAACGGCTTTTACACATTCGACAAGTGGCTTCTTGGCGCCGGCGGAGATTTCGATGCCGGTGAAGAATCCCTCCCGGACAATCCCGCCGCGGATAGCGGACCATCAGCGGATCTTGTCAGGCAAATCGGTATTGTGTACGACGAGTACATCGGGCATCTCAGGGATGAATGGAACTATGAAACAGACGGTTTAATTATTGTGGTGGATGACAACCGGCTTCATGATGAAATTGATGAAAGGTGGGTAGTAGACCATCATCATCATTACGCTCTTGCATTCAAGCCTCCCTCCCAGGCGGCTGAAACCACCTTGAAAGATGTCGTATGGCAGTTGAGCCGACAGGGAAATCTCACCCCTGTGGCCGTTTTTGAACCTGTACGAATGGGTGGGGCTACCCTTGAACGTGCCAGTCTCCATAATGCCGATAATGTCCGGCGCCTCAAGCTCTCCAAAGGTGATAGAATCCTGGTGGAACGGGCCAATGATGTTATACCCTATGTCAGGTCCAATGCCTCATCCGAAGAACGGGAGGATG
>JAUUYD010000281.1 GCA_030590585.1 Spirochaeta sp. | reverse complement strand
TATGTATCGGAAATCCGCAGGTCGTGGGAACGAACTACACCTTTAATCCTGATTCTGGCAATTATTCTAATCAAGGCTGTCGGTTTTCTGTCCGTCGGCGGAAACCGGGGCGGATTCTTCGTTGCTTTCGGACTGGCCGTTGTCATCTTTGCAACGGCTTGCCATTTTATCAATATGATCGTCCGGAACATACTGACCGGGGGAAACAGGAGCCAATACCCTGTAAGGCTGATTACGGGTTTCATCGTGAGTACGGTATTCCTGGCGTTCTATGTCTTGAGCTTCGAAAAGCCTGAACAAACATCAATATTCGCGGCATCAGAAACCGTTAAAATCCTCATATTTCTCTTCCTGGGTATAACTGTGGCTCTGGGTGTCGCCTTGTACGCCGTCAGTCCGGATAAATTGTTTGCCTCAATATCGGGGGGTATATTTCTGATATCCTCGACGATACTTTTAATCGCCGGACCGAATGTCGGCTGGGTGTTTTATTCCACGGTTTTTAATCTCATCCTGCTTCTTATTATCGGAACCATGCTGTTTTACAGCTCACGAACCGGGTCCCGGGCTTTGGCTAATCTTGCATTCGGACTGTTTATCCTTCTCATCATAACCCGATACTTCGATCTCCTCTGGGATATGATGGCCGGTTCTCTTCTCTTCATCACTACCGGTACACTGGCTATGCTGATTGGTTATCTCATGCTGAAGGGGAGAAAGGGCCTGATTAAAAGGATTATAAAAGATGAATAACATAAGTCCGAATCAGCGTAAACGGCGCCGTTTCTACTGGCTGGCAGCAGCCCTGCAGCTTGTCGTTATTCTTATCATCGTGTTCTGGAGGGTTTCCATCCTCAGTTCAGGAACAACAGTACTTCTCGATTGCACTCCCATCGATCCAAGGAGTCTTTTCAGCGGTGATTATGTCATACTGGATTTCAATATCGGAAAAATCCCCGATGATATTTTCATCAACCCGCCGTTGATCGGAGAGACGGTATATGTTGCATTGGAGCCGGAGTCGGACTCCCCATTCCATCATGCCGTCCAGGCTGCAATTGATCCGGATAGTCTCGATACCGATACAAAAGTCTTTATTCGGGGTACCCGTAAGTCAGGATTTTGGAAACAGCCCTACATATCTGTCAAATACGGCATAGAGAATTATTTTGTTCCTCAGTCCGAAGGCCGGAAGATAGAACAAACAGACAGCGCCGACATTCATGCAGAGATAGCCATATCGAAAGCCGGTCATGCGGCCCTCAAGAGACTCTTTATCGACGGCAGGGAGGTTCGCTTCCGCTAGTTCGACAGATTCCGGGATAAGCCTGGGAAAAGATTTTTCCGAACCGCGTCAGAGGTCAATAAGAATCATGTTCTAAAGTTCCTTGATTAAGCAGCGCCGGCGTTTATGCTGCCGATGCTCATAGTTTCGCCACATCGCCTGAATCGTCGTGTTCTCTTCAAGTTCTCCGGAAGTTTCCGCAGTTTCAATACCGGCATCGATGGCACCCTGGGTTATGGTTCCCATTACCACAGAAACCACCCCGGAACTCTGATACTCCGGTAAAACTGCAACAAGGTACATATCCATACCATCGGGCTTCTTCATTGCCCTGAGCATGGGAATCCATCCAAAGGGGAACAGGCGGCCCTTGTTTTTCTGCAGGGCCCGGGACAGGGACGGCATAGCCACTCCAAATGCCACAACTTTGTCATCTTCATTCACAACGACTTTGGTGAATCGGGGATCGGCAAAGGGTATGTACTGCTTTATATAGCTGTCAACCTGCGCTTCACTCAGCGGCATAAAACCATAGAGATCTTTGTAGGATTCTGTGAGTACATGGAACAGACCTTTGGCATAGGGCATCAGATCCTTCGACCGTTTTGCGTTCACCATATGAAGCTTCTTGCGTTTGAGCACCAGGCCCTGTATACGGCTGACTTTTTCCGGAATGCTTTCCGGTACCTGGATTTCAAACTCCAACCAGTCTGTTTCCTTGACATACCCCATGTGCCCAAGGTGCTCCGGATAGTAGGAATAATTATAAATCATCGGCAATGTGCCGAGTTCCTCAAAACCTTCAACAAGCATGCCCTCGGGGTCAAGGTCGGTAAACCCCTGAGGCCCGGTGACACTGTCTACTCCGAAGGTTTTCGCCCAGGTTTCAACAGCATCAAAAAGAGCTAGGGAAACCTCTGCGTCATCGATAAAATCAACCCAACCGAAACGGGCCTGATTCTTTCCCCAGATTTCCTTGTACTGAGGTAGATAAATCCCGGTGATACGTCCTGCAATCCGTCCATCTTTGTAAGCCAGCCAGCTCCTGGCCTTTGCTGTTTCAAAAGAAGGGTTCTTTTTCGGATCAAGCACTGTCAGTTCTTCGGAGCGCATTGACGGGACATACCAGGGATTTCCCCTGTATAGCTTTATGGGGAAATTAACATATTTCTTCAAATCCTGCCGGGTTGCAACTACTCGTATTTCTACTGCCATGTGAAAAGTATAACAGGCTGAAAGGTCTGAGTACTACTGCTGATTTTAAAACATGATCGGTATGGCCTGGTATTGAACATAATATTTTCTGAACACTGGCCGTTAATATATGGATTTTATTATATTCAAAGCGATGCCCTGACGGGCTTTAGTAAATCCCGGGGGATCTTCAGACCATGAAACAAAGACTCAACTATTTTGCCTTCTTATGGCATGCCATTCTTCTTTCTATTACCGCGACTTTTACAGAAGTGAATACCGTTCTTCCTGCCATGATTATCAAGGTAGGAGGTAATGAATTCCACATCGGGATATTAACTTCAATCATGGTGGGAATCCCCCTTGTAGCCCAGCTTCTTTTTGCCGGATTTCTCCATTCCCGGCCGAAGAAGAAACCCTATCTCATCCTGGGAATTAATCTGAGGGTTATCGCCCTGGGTTTGATATCCCTGACGATTCTAAGTATCTCCCGTTTTACATTAACCCAGGCTCTGCTTCTGATTTATGGAGAACTGCTTCTTTTTACTGTCAGCGGCGCTTTTGCCGGTGTTTCCTACATCGATATCATCGGGAAGAGTTTTACACCGGATGTCAGGCGATCGCTCTTTCTCAATAAACAGGTTATTTCAAGTTCTGGGATTCTCATCTCCGCATTGATTACCCGGGAGATTCTAAAACGTATGGGGTATCCGGAAAATTATTTCACTCTTTTTATCACAGCAACTATTGCCCTGTTCATTGCCTCTGCGGGTTTCTACATGTTAAAAGAGCCCGCTCCATCTCAATCAGCCACAGCAGCTTCACAGCCGTCCCTCTTAACAACTCTCAAGTCCATTCCGGAAAGAATCAAAGCTGATTCCAATCTGAGATATTACATCATTGTAGCGAATCTCATGGGAGTTGGCCTGGTGCTCCTGCCGTTCTACGTGTCGTTTGCGAAATCACGCTATTCTCTTGAACCGAAGCTCATCGGCAACCTGCTTTTAATTCAAATAGGCGGGATGATTCTCTCAAGCTTTCTCTGGAAAATTCTGGTTCGAAAACGCGGATTCAAGGGTATTTTGTATATTCTTTCCATTCTCAGTGCGATTCTGCCATTTCTGGCTTTCATATTCGGCACCTATCTTCCTGTTTCAGCTTACCTGACGGTTTTTTTCCTCTCCGGCATGGTACTCAGTGCTCAGAAGGTAACGGCAGAAGCCGTTCTCGTAGAGATTTCTTCCAATGAAGACCGCGCCCTTTATTCCGGAATACTGGGGACATTCAACCTGACGGTAGCCCTGCTTCCTTTTATCGCCGGAATTCTGATATCCCGGTTCGGATATGTACCCCTGTTTATCATTGCCGCTGCTGCACCGGTTATCGGTAACCGGTTTATTTCAAAACTCAAATGTCCTGTAGATATTGATAATAAGCAGTTTAAGAAGCAATCTTCTTCCTGATATCTTCAGCTGCCAGAACAACAATATTCGCTGCCGGATAAAAGGACTGATGCGGCTGGGAGGCGTAGCTGAGTGCGGAAAGATCCTCTACTGTAGACTTCATTTGAATCGCATAAGTGATGAGATCTATACGCCCTATCACCGGTTCTTCACTGACAATCTGAACACCCAGAACTCGATGGGTTTCTTTATCCGCAACGAGCTTCATATGCTTTTTCTTTGCTCCCGGAATGATGGGAAACTTGGTGGTTACATTGCTGTTACCTGTAACGACATCGAATCCGGCCTTTAATGCGGCACTCTCAGTCAGCCCCGTACCTCCGATAAAATAGTGTCCAACTTTTGTTGCGGCGCCATTGAAGAACCCGGGATAATACCTGTCTCCTCCAAGGAGATTGAACCCGAGAACTTTTGCCATGGGAACGGCGTTAGTAGCCAGTTTTCCCGGGGTCACTTCACCGGTAATACCGCTTGTAAATTGAGTACAATCTCCTACGGCGTATACATCCGGGAGGTTGGTTTCCATCTTGTCGTTAATAAGAATTCCATCCCGGCCAG
>JAUUYD010000008.1 GCA_030590585.1 Spirochaeta sp. | reverse complement strand
GGCGGTGGTGTTTTCAAACTGAGTTTCGGCAGGATTCGGATAAAGATAGCTTCATTACTTGGCGGATCAAGACTCTGGGTAACCGGACATGATACTGTGGCCGGGGTTCGAGGGACGGATTTCGGTTACGATCTATTTTACGATACAGCTGATGATGGTAGTGAAAGTCAAAGCACTGTGTACTGTTTTGATGGAGAAGTTGATGTCGTTCAGTACGACAAGGAGACTGTCAACAAGATTGATCTGATGGATAAAGAACCTTTTATTCTCGCAGCCGGTAAAATGGTGAAAACCAAATCATCCTCTCCGGATAAGGTTCTCAGATCAAAAAACATCGATGATGAAATCATAGCATACTGGCTGGCTCATCCCATCATTACACCATTCGGGGAAGAGACTCTGAGGGTCTCTGAGAATCTGAATCTTGATTCATCCATGAAGACAGTTAAGAGTACATATGAAACCGGGGGTAAGATCGTATTTGCCATGGGCGTGGGCATGATGACTGTCGGTGGTTTGCTGAAGGCCTTTCTACCTAATAATTCAACGGCAAACGGTTTGTCGATAGGTATGCTGGCCATCGGCGGAGCTTCTGCTGCTGCCGGCGGCGGTATGATGATCTACTCTTTCAGTCTTCCGTAATTCTATCGATAGAACTGATTTCCAGTGACTTCCGACCCGGGGTGAAGCTCAAAATATCGATACGTGCTGTCGACCAGGTAAGCTCGTTACTCTCTGATCCTCCTTCGGGGGGTGTCCAGAGCTGGTAGCGGGCTTCAATTCTGCCGCTATCCAGTTCTTTTAACTCCAGCCCGGAGATTCCCCAGGGCCAGGTACCTGCTGGAAGTTCCGGCATCCCATTTTCAATCCACTCGGAGGCTTTCGGCGGATCGCCGAGACCTTCATAACCCTGTCTAACCTTGGTTGTCACATAGATTGTATTAATCAGTCGGACGTCGTCTTTACCGACTTTCTTTGCCAGACAGTCTTCCATAATCTCGGCGTCCATGGCATCGATAGCGGCGTAGTAGGTTTCGGCAACCTGTACAGGCGACATTCCGGCGGTAACAGGCGTCTCGAAGGCTTTGCGAACCGGAGCGGATACAAAGGCGATAACTGTTGCGGTGACTGCAGCGGATATCAGGAATTTCCACCCGGATTTCCTGATCCAGCGCCGTCTTTTGAGTCCCTTTTCGATACTGACGGCTTTCCGGAGGGCCCGTGTTTTACGTTCCTGAATTTCTGTTTCCGACAGGGGCGGGATGATACCGTTCCGTCGCCAGAGGTCAACAAAATGTGTCCACTCATCCAGGGTTGGAATCTCGTCTTCACTCCCTGTGAGGGCTTTTTGTATCAGGGCTGCCGCATCTTCAGAAACGCCGGGAGTCAAAGCATCAAGAGGGGGCAGGGCAGCACTGCGAATCCGTTCTCTGCGCTCTTCACCTGTTTCATCAGCGAAGGGATCCATGCCTGTCAGCGAACGCCAGGCCATGACACCCAGGGAAAACGACCATGCCGCCTCAGCTTTACGGTCGGGGTGAATCCACATTTCCTGATTCTGATTCAACTCCCTCACCCATGAAGCCAGTTTTGGCGGGTATATGAGAACCCCGCCATCGGGTAACCAGCGGATCGCTTTACTGTAAAGCCCGTTCAACGGGTAATCGGCAGTTTCAATAGATCGTACAGCAGGTAACAGCCGACTGATCATTTTCAGATCTACAGGCTCCTCGTTGAATGGTTTACTGCCCTCCAGCCAGGGACCGAGGGCTACAATATCACCTTCATACTCGATAATTTTTTCAATCGGCCAGGGCGCAATTTCCCCGGAACCTCTGATAATGATACCTTGAGAATTTTTGATGGAAACCGTATCGGCACTGCTGAATCTTCTGGTGCTGATTCCGGTGGGAAATCCCAATCGGGTTCCTTCGGATGTTATGCATTCCAGAGCACCTTCATCAAGTCTGTTGATTGTCATATATGAGTATCTCCTGTCGAACTTCGTCTTTGGTACTGTTCGTTACGATACAACGTCGGGGCCGATCCGGTGTAGTGCTTGAAGACGCGGCTGAAGTGATATTCACTGTAAAAAAAGAGCCGGTCGGCGATGGTATATATCGGCAGGGGGGTGTCGGCCAGCAGGGCAGCAGCCGCTTCAACTTTCAACCTGGTGTAATACTTCATAGGTGTGATGTTCAGTTTCCTGCGGAACAGCCGTATCATGTAGGATTCCGTAATTCCCAGCGCTTCGGCAACTTCGGGGAGCCTGAGCCGGTCGAAAACCTTGTCCTGCATCATATCCAGTGCTTTTTCCAGATGGACATTCCCCGGTTCTCCATCAGGGATATCTCCGTCACTGATAAGGTAGAGAAACGATATGAGCTGATGCAGGGCCGCCTGACGGCGTAATGAGGATGATGAGAGGCTTCTCTCTTTAAGTTCTTCGAAGAAAAAACGGTAATTACGGCCGATGTTTTGAGGCGGCCTTGAGCTTGCCCTGTACAGCAGGGCCTCCAGCTCCTCGGCACCGACGTTCTCTTTGATACTAAAGAGTACAGCATAGTAGGATATGGGTTTTTCATTTTTTCGGGCCACGATTGCATGGGGAAGGCGCGGCGGGCAGATGAACATTGAGCCGGGCTGAACCCTGTGCAGGGTTCCCCCGACACGAAAATGACCGTCTCCTCCAATAAAGTAATGCAGTTCGAATTCCCGGGGATTATGTCTGTGATGTCTCGTATGCCACTTGATGTCATCGGCGTTCTTCAATTGGTATACGAATACTATATCCTGTAGTGTAATTAGCATATCAAGGTCAATTTTATGCATCATAATCATGTTCTGTCCATTACATTGGGGAGATTCGGGTATTAAACTTGAAATCTAATCCTCATGGAGAGACAGGGGTCGAAAAAATGAAAATAGTTCTGGGAATCGATAACGGTACGCAAAGTACAAAAACCATGTTTTATGATGCGGACTCTAAAACAGTAGTGGCTATGGCTTCGGCAAAGCATGACATGATAGCCGAAGATGACGGTACCCGGGAGCAGAAAGCCGAGTGGTGGATTGACGCGCTGCTGGAATGCCTTGAGCAGGTGGATTCACAAATTCGTGCTTCTGTACAGGCTGTCGGTGTCTCAGGTCAGCAGCATGGATTCGTTGCTGTGGATAATGAAGGGGTTCCCCTGTACAAGGTGAAACTCTGGTGTGATACCTCAACCGCTGGAGAATGTGATGAGATGACAGAAGCTTTCGGCGGCAGGGACAAGCTGCTCAGCGAGGCGGGGAACCTGATAGCTCCCGGTTATACCGCCAGCAAGATTCTCTGGCTGAAGAAAACTTACCCGAATCTGTATGAAAAAATGCGCTGGGTACTGCTCCCCCATGACTATTTGAATTTCTGGCTGACCGGTGAGGCTGTGATGGAATACGGTGATGCTTCGGGTACCGGGCTCCCTGATGTGAGGGAGCGGGTCTGGCATGAGGATGTGATTCGTTCGGTGGATCCTGATTTGCTGAATAAACTGCCCCGGCTGATCGGGGCGGATGAGTCAGCCGGTCGGATTACGGCAGAGGCAGCGGCCCGTACCGGCCTTCCCGAAGGCATCCCGGTCTCCAGCGGCGGCGGAGACAACATGATGGGGGCTTTGGGCACCGGCACAGTCAGCGACGGTGTTATCACCATGAGTATGGGTACCAGCGGAACCCTTTACGGATACTCTGATAAACCCATAATCGATCCCGAGGGTATATTGGCCGCCTTTTGCTCTTCTTCCGGAGGATGGCTGCCCCTGCTCTGTACCATGAATTGTACTGTAGCTACAGAACTGACACGGGATCTTTTCAATCTGGGTGTAAAAGAGATTGATGCCGCGGGAGCCCTGGCGCCTCCCGGGGCCGAGGGTGTCAGTATGCTGCCCTTTTTCAATGGTGAACGGGTTCCCAACCTTCCCAACGGGAAGGCCAGTATCATGGGCCTGAATACAACGAACTACACGAAAGAAAACATTGCCAGGGCATCCCTGGAATCGGCTGTATATGGTATGAAAATCGGTCTGGATCGATTCCGTGAGTTGGGTTTTGATGTCAGGGAAATCCGTATGATAGGCGGAGGGGCAAAGAGTCCTGTCTGGCGGCAGATGGCGGCAGATGTTCTCGGTGTACCGGTACTTATTCCCAAACAGGCGGAAGCTGCTGCTCTGGGTGCGGCATTACAGGCTTTATGGATGATTGACGGGGGCGGTTCAGAACAACTCCGAAGGATTATTGATGCCCATGTCTCTGTGGATATCTCTGCGTCCTGCAAGCCTGATGAGGCCCTTCGTACCGCCTATGATGAGGGTTACGCACGCTACCGCAGTTGGCTTGACGCTCTCTCTTCCCTGTATGTTTAAAAAAACGCGGTGTTGTACCTCGTGTGTGAAATTAATTCAAAGGAGTATTAACTATGAGTGATGTATTTATCGGAAACAAAGAGTACTTTCCCGGAATCGGCAAGGTGAAATTTGAAGGCAGCAAATCGGACAATCCCCTGGCTTTCAAATTCTACAACCCCGACCAGATTATCGGCGGTAAAACCATGAAAGACCATCTTCGGTTTTCTGTTGCCTACTGGCATTCTTTCTGTGGTGATGGGTCTGACCCCTTCGGCAGTCCCACCATTAATCATCCCTGGGCTGATGAAAATCCCATCACCGCGGCGAAAAACAAACTGGATGCCGCATTTGAGTTCTTTACCAAGATTGATGCTCCCTATTACTGCTTTCATGATGTGGATATGGCTCCTGAAGGGGTAAACCAGGTGGAATCCGAGAAAAACCTGATTGAACTCACCGATCTGGCGAAAGAAAGGCAGGACAGCAGCGGAGTCAAGCTTCTTTGGGGTACTGCCAATATGTTTTCCCATCCCCGGTATATGAATGGTGTGGCCAGTAACCCGGACTTTCAGGTTGTCGGTCATGCGGCCCATCAGGTAAAAGCGGCGATCGATTCCACTATTAAACTCGGTGGGCAGGGTTATACATTCTGGGGCGGCCGGGAAGGATACATGACTCTCTGGAATACCGACATGAAGAGGGAGCTGGACCATATCGGCCGTTTTCTCGGGATGGCTAGGGACTATGCCCGTAAAGCCGGATTTACCGGAACCTTTTACATCGAACCCAAGGCCATGGAACCGTCCAAACACCAGTACGATTTCGATGCGGCAACGGTGATCGGATTTCTGAAGAATTATGGTTTGGACAAAGATTTCAAATGCAATATTGAAGCCAACCATGCAACCCTGGCCGGACACGATTTTGTGCATGATCTTCGGACCTGCCGGGATGCCGGACTCCTCGGGAGTGTTGATGCAAACAGGGGCGATCTTATGAATGGCTGGGATACCGATGAGTTCCCCACAGATGTTTATCAGACAACTCAGGCAATGCTGGAAATCCTGGCTATGGGCGGCTTTACCACCGGAGGTTTGAACTTCGACGCCAAGAGGCGAAGAAACTCAACCGACTCCGAAGATCTTTTTCTGGCTCATATTGCCGGAATGGATGCCTTTGCCCTCGGCCTCGTCACGGCCCGAAAGATTCTCGATGACGGGAAAATGGCTGAAATGCTCAAGGCGCGTTATTCAAGCTGGGATACCGGTGATGGTGCGGCTTTTGAAGCAGGCAAGCTCACTCTCGAGGAGCTGGCAGCCCTGGGAGAGAAGGGCGAACCTGCAACGGTCAGTGGTAAACAGGAGTACCTCGAAAGCTTGGTGAACGGTTACCTGTTCGGGTAAATCAGACCGGTCTAAGTCATTTACTTAGAGATTCGACAGGGGTGGTCATTATATGGCTGCCCTTTTTTGGTAATCTGATGTTTGGAATGGCTATAGATGCCGAAAATGTAATAGTAAAACTATTTTCTTTATTAATCGGATGGTTGTGAATAGATCGGAAAAACAACCCGGGAATGAACCCCAGGTAGTACAAAGTTATGGCCTTGATTCTCTTGTCGGCGCCTCATCATTAATTGAGGATATACGTGAGTTTCATTTTCGTAAGGTTCCGGGTAAACGGCCAATCATCAAACAGATACAACAGTACCCCCGAGCGGATGAGTTAAAAACCGGTACCGGGAGACTTTCTAATCAGATTCTCAATCGACTCTATGGAAAGCGTGCACCGGCAATCAGAAAAATTCTGAAGGACCGCGGGTTCTGCAGGCTGTCTGAAAGCGGGAGCTGTGTTCTTTCCTGGCGCTTTAGAACCCTTACATTGGAGGATTTTGACATCGGCCTCGGCCCCAAGGCCAACAGTGATGTGTTACACAGTCTGGAGGCACTTCTCTGGGAGGCCATACCCGAGGGTTCAGGCATTGATTCGTTTCTTGAAACCCTTCTGGATAAGCCTGGATATAAACCGGAAACAGCCCATCGTATTTCTGATATGGAATACTGGTACCGTCAGGGTATCAGCATTATTGCTTTTCATTTCAACGAAAAACCAAGTCCTGAGCTTATCAGTCTGATAGATCATAAACTACAGGAAATTCAGCATGAAAAGATGCAGAATTACTTCCACATCATCTCATCCTTCAATGCCGATAGTACAATGTGGAAGAATGAGAGAAACCGCAGCAGGAGATTTTTTGAAATTATTGAACAACTCATAGTTTATACATGGCGGATTTTTGATATGAAAAGCTGTGAGGTGAGCATTGACGCGGCGGGTGATGAAGGTATGATCGCATCGGGCAGCCTGAGAGTGGATTTCTCGGATACCGGTGTCGTTTCTTCACATTTTGACCGAATGGAGAAACATTTTTCAACTGTAAAATCCATAAGTACTGAATTTATAGTTAATGATGTGGCCCTAAGAGCGGCTGAATCTGCCGGTGATTCTTCATTTTTAAGCCTTCACATGGTGAGCCGCAGTGCCGGTAATGTAGATCCGAGGCAGAATATGCTCACTCACCGGTTTGTGAAACAATTTATTGAGTCGGTTGGAAAGCTTATCGATGTCATTATGCCTGTTATACGCCGGGAAGAGGCCCTCCAAAATCTGAGATGGCGCTATTTCCTTGATTCGCTTCGTTTAAGGGCCCTTGATTATGGTGAAAACCTTCATCTCATCGTCACCGATTCACTGGAAGTCTTAAGGAAGTTTTTTGGAATATCCGAGGTGAATATCTTTTCTGAAGATAAGGATCTTAGTCATATGCTGAATCTTTTCTCCCGAAACGAATTAGGTATTAGTACATATAAAATCCTGGATCACCCCCTGGCAGCTGTTGATATTCTTAAAAGGCAGATGCTGCTTTTTCCGATCCGGGAAATCCCGGGCGGGCGGGTTTTACTCTATTTTGATCTTCCGCGAACTGGTTCCCGTCCACTGAATCCCGAGAGTCCGGATCAGTATCTGATGGGTACGGAAGTTTGGAATATTGTTAATGGGGAAGCTCTTATAATGGGGGTGGCCGATCTGAAGGACTACCTGTTCTTCATGGTAACCGAATGTCTGACTGCCAACCCCAAGGCCGCCCTTGCCAACCTCTCAAGACGATTGCCAGTCAGGGGAGATATTGATAATAACGACTTGTTGATAAAACTGGGACGGCGCATTATGGAGCGATTATCCCGGTTCTTTGATTTGTTTCAGGCTTTCAGTGCCAACCTGGAATCGGGTCTTGCATATATGCGGGGACGCCGGGACAACCTTACCGGTTTATACAACCGTCAGCACTTCAATTTTCTGATGCAGGATTTATTTTCGAGTCCCGGAATCAAACTCGGACTCATCTTTCTCGATATGGATAATTTCAAGATATTCAACGATACGGTGAGTCATGATTTCGGTGATAAGCTGCTCGTTGCACTGGCAAACCGCATGACTCATTTTGCCGGGACCATTGGAGCCGACGCTGTTCCCGGTCGTTTTGGAGGGGATGAGTTCTGTTTTTACCTTTCAAATATGGATAAAAAAGCTTCCGAAGAAACATCTATTAAAATCTTTAAAAGTATTACCAAAAGTCCGATTAAGGTTAGTTTTTATTTTGATGACCGCATTGAGGGTGAGGGAATGGAAATAAACCTGATATCATTCCTCCACCGCCTGATACGTCCGGATGTCGGCAGCCGGCAGGCTTCGCAAACAGAGTATATTGAGAAAGCCAGTCATGGTCCCAAAGCTTATATTGTGGATATCTGGAAGCATTACCGCATGATGGAAGGAAAAACTACAACTGAACCAAACGTCAGGGCTGATGTAATTATTCAAGAAATAAGTGCGGCTATCGAGGACAAGATACTCTACAACAAAATATTTATGGACATTGATAAGGAATTCAGTCGGATTATCCGGATTTTTGTTACATTGCAATTGAAAGATTATACCACAAACAGAATCAGGGAATTTCTGATATCTGAGTTTGATTCTCTTTTGATAGAGCGGAATCTCACATTAAAAGTGAGTGCCGGTCTGGCTCATAATTCCGAAAACCGTCTCAGATCGTTGGAATCGTTGTTCAAAGCAGCTGACAATCGGGCTTATCTCGCCAAGCAGAATGGTCGAAACTGTCTGTTTGGAGTTGATGGTCAGAAGTTGGCTTAATGGCCCTGGATATTACTTGCCCCATTAATTCTGCTCCCCGTTCATTCAAGTGGGCACCGTCCATAGTGAGATACAAGCCCCGTTCTTCGGAAAGTGACATGGCACCTTTTCTGCGTCGAACTATTCTCAGGTCGGCCGTAAAATCTTCCGGTTTATCAAATAACCAATCTGAAGGAATATCGAGGTGTTTGAGAAGGTTTTCAAACTCTTCGGCAACATCGGCAAGAGCTGCCCCTTTCTCAGCCGCAGCGTTTTGAATTTTCCTGTTGTATCCGCTTCTTATCTGATTTCGATTACTTTCGAGATTCTCACCTATCGGCGGGATTGTGATACATATAATTCGGCTGCTGCTGATGTTCATTGATATGGCTGTTCTTATTAATTCGCTGTAAATCTCTGCGAACTTGTTGATATTTGTGGTGGGTACGCTCCCACGGTCCTTCATAGTCTTTACGAAGGGTGTCCAGGATCCGCCGCGGGCAGACATTTCCGGCAGCAATATGTCATTTGCGCCAGTTTGAATCACAAGGACATCCGGATTATCTGCAATCAGGGCATCGTTGAGTCGACTTTGTATTCCCTGCAGGGTATCACCGTCACGTCCATGATTAATTATTCTGGTATTCGGGTTTATACTGAGGTACCTGCTGTAGGGAATCCCGAGATTTCCCGCGCTAAGGCTGTTGCCCAAAAGCGTGATCGTCATCAGTAAAAGTATAGCTCTTCGGGATACGGAATATTATCAGATTAGGGATGGATTTAGAAAATGAAAATTTGTATAGTCGGCGGAACAGGGAATATCAGTCTTCCCATAGTCACTTTACTGCTTAAGCAAGGGCATGTTGTCACTATTTTCAATCGAAACAAGCATGGGAAGGTTCCTGAGGGCGCCAGGTTAATTATTGGCGATAGAAATGATCGTGAGGATTATGAACATAAACTGAAGGCAGAAAGATTCGATGCCGCTATCGATATGATTTGCTTTAACAAGGCCGACGCGCTCAGTGATATTCGGGCATTTGAAGGAGTATCCCATTTTATTCAGATTTCAACGGTCTGCACCTACGGTATAGATTACGATTTTCTTCCGGTTACTGAAGACCATCCCCTGCGGCCGATTACGGAGTACGGTAGAAATAAAATGGCTGCGGATAATGCTTTTATGGAGGCCTGTTACCGGAATGGGTTTCCGGTAACCATTATCAAACCATCCACCACATTCGGCCCTCAATGGGGATTGCTGCGTCAAATCGCCTGGGACTTTTCATGGATAAACCGGGTTGAAACCGGGAGACCCATCCTGATTCTTGGTGAGGGACATGCCCCGCATCAGTTTCTCCATGTGGATGATGCGGCTCTATTCTTCTCCCATCTCCTGGGGAAACATAAGAGTATCGGTCAGACCTACAATCTGGTAGACAGTGGATTCACAACATGGAAATCATGGCATGAAACGGCGATGGAGGTTATCGGCAATGAAGTTGAGCTCATTGGAACCACTCTGGCTCAGCTGGATGCTTATAAAGTTCCTGAACGTGATATATGCAGAGAAATCTTTGCTCATAACTGTTATTACAGTAATGCGAAAATCATGCGTGATTTCCCTGAATTCAAGCCCGGTTTTTCTCTTGAGGATGGGATTCGGGATGTCTATATGAAAATGAAGAATGCCGGTGGTGTACCCGAATCGAAGAAGGGCGGCTGGGAGGATAACCTTATCGGGAAGATTACGGGGATGTAGCCTTTCATACAATTAATTATCTATAATCGCATTATGTTACAAGGCGTTATTTTTGACATGGACGGTGTACTGGCCGATTCAGAGCCCTTTATCTGTGAAGCGGCAATAGGTATGTTTGCAGAACACGGTGTGATGGCGGTTCCGGAAGATTTCATTCCCTGGGTGGGGACTGGTGAGAACAGTTATCTGGGCAATGTTGCGAAGCAGCATGGTTTCGCTATCGATATTGAAAGGGATAAGGCACGGACTTATGAGATTTATGGAGAGATTGTTGTCGGGCGGCTCAATGAGCTTCCCGGGGCCAATGCCTTAGTTTCGAAATGCCGAAAGGCCGGTTTAAAAACCGCTTTAGCCACCAGTTCCGACAGGGGCAAGATGAACGATACCCTGAAGGAAATTAAGCTTCCTCCTGAAAGCTTCGATGCCACAGTGAATGGTCTTGATGTGGAAAGACGAAAACCTCATCCGGATATTTTTCTTGAGGCAGCCAGGCGAATTGGTTTGAGGCCTGAAAACTGCCTCGTCGTAGAGGATTCTACCAGCGGCCTGGCTGCCGGATTGGCTGCCGGCTGCCGTGTTCTGGGGCTTTGTACAACGAATACTGCTGAGGCGATGAAGGACGCTGATTGGATTTCAATTGACCTTTCTGACGCGCCGGATTCTGTGCTGGGGTGGTAATGATATGAATAGTTTTACACAGTGGTGGCAGCATCTTCCCGAGAGAATGGACCCTGTTATCTTCTCAATTGGAAGTTTCTCTCTGCAGTATTACGGCTTAATGTACCTGGCCGCATTTACCACAGTTTATGTTCTGGCATCCTACCGTTTACGACGGGAATCCCGATTTGGAATAGATACCGAACAGCTCCAGGGTTTAATGGTGGCCATGATACTGGGTGTTATTATCGGCGGGCGTCTGGGTTATGTGTTCTTTTACAATTTCTCATATTATTGGCGCCATCCATTGGAAATTATACTGCCCTTTGATATTTCCGACGGGTTTCGTTTTACCGGGATTTCCGGAATGTCCTTTCATGGAGGATTGCTCGGGGTAATTTCGGGAACATGGCTCTTTATTCGCCGGAATCAACTGAACTTTCTGGAAATGACCGATCTTATCATCCCCTGTGTCCCCCTGGGTTATACATTCGGCCGGCTTGGAAATTTCATCAATGGAGAACTTTACGGGAGAGTTACCGACAGTTCTATCGGTATGTTATTTCCTCAAGCCCCGGGTACCAGTCTACGGCACCCTTCTCAGCTTTATGAGGCGTTTTTCGAAGGAATTGTTCTTTTTCTTGTGCTGTGGATTCTTCGGAAGCGGATAAAAGTTCAAGGTGTCATGCTGGCGTTCTATCTCATTGGTTACGGTCTGGTCAGATTCCTTATCGAGTATACCCGGCAGCCTGATGCCCAGCTGGGTTTTGTTCTCTTGCAGTTTTCCATGGGACAGTTACTCAGTGCCGGAATGATTCTGTCTGGAGGTCTTCTTCTGGTCTACCTTACAAAGAAGCACCGGGACTGACTTCCCTGTCGATATGCAGAACGAATCTGGCTCCCTCATGATAATCTGTGTCGAGAGTCAGTTTCCCATGGAGCTGTTCTTCTGTAATTTTCCGTGCCAATGATAATCCCAGGCCCATTCGGTGGTAGCCTGAGTTTGAGTAGAATGGCTGAAAAATTCGTTCCTTATCGGCCTTCTTTATACCCGGGCCATTATCTGTAACACTGACTATCAGTTCTGATGTATTCGCGGTCTGGAAAACTATCTCTATTCTGGTATCGGTAATTCCCGAGTGATCTGTTGCGTTATTAATGAGTATTTTGAGTACTTCCATGAACACCAAAGGGTCAATTTCAACAATGACCCCTGTGGTTTCGTAAGTCATAATGATTTCCGCCGTGGTGAAACTCTGCAGGAGGTTCTCATGACTCATGGTAAATGCGCACAGATCCAGTGCTTCCTGTTTCTTTGAATCCGTATCCAGATAGCTTGTTAAAGCTTTCATTTTCTCAATTTCCGAACTGGCATGCTTTAACGATTGAAGAATCAGCTTCACTGCATCGGTATCAGCTTTGTTATCCTGCAGCTGGTCGTCCAGATGCGAAACCATTGTCAGTGCATTCCCAATCGGTGTATTCAGTTTGTGAAACATTCTCAGCAATGTTTTCTGTACCGATACGATTGTGTTGTTTCTTGATGATTCTTCAACAGCGCTTGAAATATCACGGTTCCTTGTCTCAATAAGAGTCATGGATCGCTGATTTGAATACAGCAGATCTCTGATGATTAAGCCCATCGCGGTTATCAATGAAGCGGTGGTAACCAGATAACTCAACACAGGTGATACCCAGCTTATCCAGGGTATTGAAGCCTGCTGCTGAGGGTACAACAACGGGATAAAACCTGATGAATACAAAGCTCCAGCGACTATTATGATTATCATACTTGCTATCAGGGCGATGTAACCGGTTTTCAGATTGAACATTACGGCTGTCAGGCCGACACCTATAGAAAAGAACATAAAGGTCTGACTGGCAATGCCGTAAGTCAGCAGTTCAGACATTGCAATGATGAAAAAGAGAAAGGAAATAACCCCGGAACGTAAATGTATGTTCAGGGATCTGCGGTAAGTAATGACAGTCAGAAGGAGAAAAACGGGAATATATATGAAGTAAAACAGCTGGGAATTGTCGTCTTCAATGACTTCCCGGGATGCAAAAAACAGTGCGATGGTTACCATTACCCAGATAATATTCAAAATGCGGTTCACCAGTTTCGTTTTCAGGATGGTATTTATTGACGCATGCCTCTCCGGATTCTCTCTCATATATCAAACAGTATAACCCATAGCTGCATGGTTTTTCTCAGCATAATTACGGTTGCCGTCAGACTTCCTGGTCAAGAATCTGAAATATCAATTCCTTGGAGAGAATTTTCCCGCTGCTTTTTACATCACCATCAATTACAAGGGCCGGTGTCATGATAACGCCCATTTCCATGATATCGTCGATGTCGGTCACCTTTTCAACTGTATGATCCAGTCCCCGATCGGCCAGAGCCTCTCTGACATTAGCCTCAAGAGCCAGACAACTGGGGCAACCGGAACCTAAAATTTGTAAAATCATAATGAACTCCTTAATTTTTCAGTGCCGCTTCATACAAGCGGTCTTTTTCTTTTTGAGGTATCAGTAGATGCATTATCAATGCAATGAATAGAATCCCGACGATATCGATTATCAATCTTGAAATAGCAAAACGATATCCAAGGGAGTTCATTTCAAATAGGAACATGGGGATTTTTGTGGTGGACCAGGCTCCGATAAAGATGAGGATATTTGAGAATGAGGCCCCTTTCTTCATCAGAACAGCCACGATTGGAAAAGCCCCGTAAAGGGGCCCTGCTGCGGCAGAACCCAGAAAAAAGCCCAGGATGCCGCCTTTAATCCCTGAATCCGGTCCCATCAGCCGTATAATGATTTCTCTGGGAACCCATACATCGAAGAGGCCCAGAAGAATAAAAATCGGCGGAATAATCTGCAGCATCGTACTCAGCTGATATCCGAGGGATGAGTAAACTTCAGCTGAGTTCTGCGGCCGTAAAATAAGGAATAATCCCAGAACAGCAAGAGAAACCAACGCGCTGCTGTATTTTCGAATTACGGGTTTCACAGATTTACCACCCAGAAGACAAAGAAAGCAGCAAGGAATGAGAAGCCGAAAGCCAGGCTGTTGCGGATAAATGCCGTACGTTTTCCAAGGTACCGGATTTCCATAGGAAGCGTGATAATTCCCACCATCATCAAGGTTGAAATAAAGGTTGCGACAGGAATAATACCGGCACCGTTTCTTAATAATTCAGAAGCCACAGGAAATGCTATGAAACCGGGTATCAGTGTGATTGAACCGACAACGGCGGCACCAAGGGTGCTTAAGATACCTGAATCTTCCCCCATTAAGCGGGTCATCATAGCTTCATCGAACAGTGATAGTACTATTGAAACGATTACCAGTATGGTGATGAATTGAGGCAGTATATTACTGAGGGCTTTAAGCCCTTTTCTTATTGCCATCCTGGTTTTTTTCCGGTCTTTAAAAGCGGAGAATAACAGAGCTGCCAGTGTGATGGCATAGAGAATGACAATATCCAGGCTAATTTCCATTGTTTCCATATTATGAAACATTGACTGGAACAGGTCAATATGTTTGACAAAGTTTCATAAATTTGCAACATTAGAAAAAGGTGCCGTAATGACAGAACAAGAAAAAATACGCTACGAAATGCGCTCTCACATGTTTAAGGCCCTTTCTCATCCGATGAGAATTTTCATTCTGGACAAACTCAAGGAGCGAACCTGGTGTGTCTGTGAATTGGCCGACGAGCTGGGTATCAATAAATCTGCCGCATCAAAGCACCTCTCCCAGCTTAAAGATGCCGGACTTGTGGATATCGAGAAGAAGGGAACCCAGGTAGAGTACCATCTCACTGCACCTTGCGTTCTGGATCTTGCCTTATGTGCGGAAGGTGCCGTATTAACCAACAGGCGCAAGAACCTGGGGATGTAAGCTGCCGCGGTAAAATAAGGGCCGCTTCACATCACTATGAAACGACCCTTATATGGTAGTTGCGGAAATTTTCCTGTTATCAGCCCTTAAGCAGAGCTTCGGCTTCTGCCAGAACGTTTTCAGCGGTAAAACCGAACTTCTCATCAAGCACACCGGCAGGAGCCGAATAGCCGAAATGATCCAGACCGTACACCCTGCCTCCGGCTCCGGTGAGACCTTCCAGAGTGACAGGAAGACCGGCGGTGAAGCCAAGCTTCGGAACTGCGGCAGGGAGGACAGATTCCTGATAATCGGCATCCTGGATTCTGAACAGACCTTCGGAAGGTGCGGAAACAATTCTCACCTTTTTACCTTTCTTCCGGAGCAATACGGCCCCGGCCACCATGGTGGAGACCTCTGAACCTGAGGCAACAAAAATGACATCAGCTGTCCCCTCACAGTCTTCGATGATGTAGGCTCCCCGGGCGGCCTGCAGAGCTTCTTTGTAACGGCTGCCTGATGCTGCCGGGAGTTCGGTGATGTTCTGACGGCTCAGGATGAGAGCGGTGGGGGTGCTTCTGTTTTCCAGTGCCAGTTTCCAGGCTACGGTGGTTTCAGCCGCATCCGCCGGTCGAAGGACCAGCAGGGATGGTTTTCCCGAGTGATTCTTCAGTTTCTCAAGTAATCTGATTTGGGCTTCATGCTCTACGGGCTGGTGGGTGGGGCCGTCTT
>JAUUYD010000259.1 GCA_030590585.1 Spirochaeta sp. | reverse complement strand
TGTTTATAACACGTCCGATTTTTTTACTTCCCGGGGAGGACTCGAACCCCCAAGGGCAGAACCAGAATCTGCAGTGTTACCAATTACACTACCGGGAAATGTATGCTGCGGAACCGTAATTCCGAAAAGTAATCTATCTCATGAAACAACGGAGAGTCAAGCTCCCTACATCTCCTCTCCGTCATAATTAATCAGAGTTGTGACTTCAATACCAGGCAGCTTATCCTGAAAATTTAAAAATGGCAGACCGATAACACCAAAGACGTTCTTGACTGTAGCTCCGCCTTTTTCAAGAATCGACCTTGCGGCACTCAATGTTCCTCCGGTTGCAATCAGATCGTCAATTAAAAGGACATCTTTACCTTCAGGAACATCAGTTTTATGGATTTCAACCGCGGCCTCTCCATATTCAAGCCTGTAATCCTGCCTGTAGGTTTCGCCGGGGAGTTTCCCGGCTTTACGTACGAGTATCAAAGGGATGCCAAGGCGATCCGCCAGAGGCGCGGCAAAGATAAAACCACGTGACTCAATTCCGGCAACGGCGGCGACATCGGTTTCCCTGTAAATCTCAACCATGCGGTCTACACAGTAGTGAAACGCATCGGGGTTTGTAAGAATACTCGTAATATCAAAAAACAGGATTCCCTCTTTCGGATAATTGGGAATCTTACGAATGGCTGCATCTAAATCAAAGTTATGTTTCACCTGTTACTCCTTTTGACAAAAATACATTATATGCCCAGTCGGCTATGGATAGGAACGCCTGAATCCTGAAACCCTTGCTGATGCATTCAGATTCAGTTCAGAGCGTTCACCCATCATAAGCCGGTGATAACCTAATGCGGCAATCATGGCTCCATTATCGGTACAGAGCTCCATTGAGGGAAAATAGGTTTCAAGTGAGTCATCTTCCATCAGTGATTTACGCAGATAACGGTTGGCTGAGACGCCCCCTCCGGCAACAACCCGGTTTATACCGGTATCGCCGGCTGCAAGTTTGACACGTTTTACAAGCATGTCGATGGCAGCCTTGCGGAAAGATGCCGCGATATTCTCCAGGGTGTTTTCTGCGCCTTTCGTTCGAAACTGCTCCAATTGATTAACAGCGGCAGTCTTGAGTCCTGAATAGGATACATCGTAGCGGTGATTACCCTTATGAAGACGGGGTTCTGTAAAACGGAAAGCCGTTGGGTCACCCTTTTCGGCCAGTTTGTCGAGTATAACGCCTCCGGGATATCCCATGTTGTAGAACTTGGCAACCTTGTCGAAGGCCTCTCCGCATGCATCGTCTATGGTGGTGCCGAGAATCTTTACATCCTCCATGGACTCTACCCGGCAGATTATTGTATGACCTCCGGAAACTATGAGCCCCAGGTACGGGTAATCGATTTCATATTCAAGATGGGGCGCATAGAGATGAGCCATCATATGATCGATACCAATCCAGGGTTTGGATAACGACCATGCCAGACCCTTGGCATAAGAGAGCCCCACCAGAAGAGACCCGATGAGTCCCGGCCGGGAGGTTACCGCTATGGCATCAATATCTTTCGCAAGAGAAACCCCGGCTTCACTCAAGGCGCGAGAGGTCACTTCATCAATCCATTCAACATGCAGTCTGGATGCAATTTCAGGAACTACCCCGTTCCAGGGAGCATGACGCTCTACCTGGGTGGCCACTATATTGGAGCGGATAATCTTCCCGTCTGTAACGACAGCCACCGAGCATTCATCACAACTGGTTTCAATACCGAGAACATTCATACTGTATAATATAAAAGAAAGCTGCCCAGGAGAGAATAGGCAGCTTCTAAGATGAATTATTACGGGAACTAATTATAGAAATACTCCCTGATGGGCTCAGCCTGTACTCGAAGCTTTTTCAAGGCACGCATTTCTATCTGTCTGACAGTTTCCGGGGATATCCCCATTTTTTCGCCAATCATTTTAAGTGTATATTTTTTATCTTCATCAAAGGCAAATCGATACATGAGAATGGTTTTTTCCCGCTCTCTCAGGATATTCAAAAAACGCCTTGTGTCTTCTTTTAGACTCTTTGTTACAAGCTCGTTATCCGGACTGTAGGAATTATCTTCCAGAACATCCAGAAGAGTTCCGCTGTTCATGTTGATTTCAGAATCCAGAGAGACGGTCATTCCGGCTAAATCCAGTACAGATGAAACTTCACGCTGATCCATGCCGGTATAAGCCGCCAGTTCTTCAACACTGGGCTGCCGATAATATTCCTGGGAAAATTCTTCAGAAATCCTCTGCAACCGTTTTAAAGACTCTTCCTTACGATGAGGAAGGCGTATGGCACGCTTTTTATTGGTGATAGCCCGGCTGATGGATTGTTTAATCCACCAGGAAGCATAAGTGCTGAACCTGACTTCTTTACGATGGTCGTACTTCTCGGCAGCTTTAATCAATCCGAGATTGCCTTCCTGTATCAGATCCATCAAACCCATTTCAGGGCTGACATAAGCCTTGGCAATTTTAACAACCAGACGAAGATTGGCATTTATCAGTGAGTGGTGAGCCTCATGATCGCCATTCTCAATACGCTGAGATAAATCAAGCTCCTGCTCATAATTCAGCAGACTGTAGCGGCTGATTTCTTCAAGATATGCATGAAGTGATAAATCTGAATCATCGTGTTTTGTCTTTTTAATCGTCATCTTGGCACTTATTGAACAAATACCATGCCAAAATCAACATAAACATGAGTTTAGAAGTTATTTCTTTACTATATAGATAATAATAAGCCATTACAAAAAGGGCGATTCTGTCAAGAATCGCCCGGTGTATACTTTTGTATAACTAAGGTTAGCTTATAGTTGCAAGAGACAATAGCAATTTATGAACTGATATCAATCGAGGACCCCGGTATGCCGGCGGAAAGTTGATCGTACATCATATCGGCTATCCCAAGATCGGCTGTACTGCTGATACTCTTGGAATATTCATCATAAAGCTTATCCTCAAAGAGCTTCTCTCCTGAGTTCTTGGGAATCAGGGTGTCATCTGAAAGTGTAGCACGCATTGAGTCAATCATCATTTTTACAAACAAGGATTCGAACTCTTCACATACTTCACGAAGCTCATTTACATCCCCTGAAGTTGATCTCCGAGCTAATTCATCTGTTGCCGCCGCAGTCTTGTTTGCATCATAAGCCATTCGGCCGCTCATCATAGGATTGATTTCCATTACTGCTATCTCCTAACTAACGTTTAAGATTGTTGGCTGTACCAAGCATTGAATCGGAGGTTTGAATAGCTTTTGAGTTCAATTCATAAGCTCTTTGGGCCACAATCATTCCAACCATTTCCTTTACAACCGAAACATTCGAGTTCTCGAGAAACTTGTGATAAACCTTTCCCATACCGTCTTCACCCGGAAGCCCACGCAGTGCATCACCTGAAGCAGGGGTTTCCATAAACATGTTTTCTCCGATGGCCTGAAGGCCGGCTGAGTTGATAAATCTGAATAAATCAACCTGACCGGCATTCACCGGATCGTCCTGGCCGGGAATTTTCACAGTGACTTTTCCCTGCTGACTTACAGCCAGGCTTTCAGGAATAAAGTTTTCCGGCAGTATGAGTTCCGGCATCAATCGGTATCCGTTGGAACTGACAAATTGACCATTGGCATCAATCTTGAACGAACCGTCCCGTGTATAACCCAGAGTGCCGTCCATATTAAGAACGCGAAAGAAGCCTTCTCCCATAACCGCCATATCGCCGATGGCATCGGTCTGTTTCAGGGAACCCTGTCCGAACAATCTCTGAGAGGCGCCGACTCTTACACCATGACCAACCTGTACCCCTGTGGGAGTTACAGTGCGTTCGGTAGCCGGTGTGCCGGCAATACGGGAGTTCAGGTAAATCAGATCTTCAAAATCCGCCCGAACCTGTTTATAGCCGTTTGTGTTAACGTTTGATAGATTGTTGGAAATCGTATCAATATTGAATTGCTGGGCATGCATCCCGGTTGCAGCTGTCCACAATGATCTCATCATTTATATTGCCCCTTAATACTTGGCTGCCTGACTGATCAGGCGGTTCAGAAGTGAATCCTGAGTTGAAATAACCTTTTGATTGGCCTCATATGCCCGGTTCACCTCAATCAGGTTTACCATTTCAGTGACCGGATTAACATTTGATCCTTCCAGGAAACCCTGAAGCACACCCGGACGCTCCAGCCCTTCAAGATCTTTTGCAGGACCGGAATTCTCATTTTCCCGCCAGAAGCTGGACCCCTGTTTCTGCAGAAATCTGTTTCTGCTGAATCCTACCACTTTGATGGTATCAACCAGTTCCGGATCGGCCTCCAGAGTTTCCTGCTGCCAGACCCGCCCCAGTTTATCGATGGAAACATGATCTTTTGTGATTCTTATAGCTCCATTTTCACCCATCACAGGAAAACCGTCTTTGGTTTCCAGAATCTGTTCCTTACCCAGCCAGAAGGAGCCGTTACGGGTGTAACGTATCCCCTGTGGTGTATCAACGGTGAAAAAACCCTCATCATCGAGAGCCAGATCGAATGTATTTTCCGTAACTTTTAATGAACCCTGCTCAAAAATCGTAAACGATTCGTTGTACTCAACACCCATCCCCAGTTTCCCCACTACCGGAGCGGTATCAATACTTCCCAG
>JAUUYD010000029.1 GCA_030590585.1 Spirochaeta sp. | reverse complement strand
TGTACTGCAGCGGGTCCATTCAGTCCGCCATGGCAATGATGTATCTCCGTACCGAAGGATATACGAACAGCTTCATCCTCAGCGGCGGTTATTCTTCATGGCTGAGGAAAGAGCGTCCAATTGTCTCTGGAGCTAATGGCCAAAACCCGAAGTAAACGGTTATGCGCAAATGAGGAAAAGGGATATAGCGGATTCAGAATCCTGCCCGGGAAAACTCACTAGCGCTGACTTCTGTCTTTAAGCACTTATATCAATACGGGTTGCTACTTCCTCGTCACTTGGGGGAGGGGCTTGAGGCTCCTCAACAGGAGTTTCCGGCGGCGGCAGCTTTTCCTGAACCGGCGGGGGCGGGGGAGACGAAACGGGATTTATTGCATCACTCATACAGAACCTCCTACTATAATTATAGTGATTTTGGGCTTGAAATTCAAATTTACGGTTTATTTTAAGTAGTTATATTGACGATTACCTTAAAAAAACAAAAAAAATGAGATTCTGACAGATTCAGGTCAAATACCTTTTAATTCCAGGGCATTTTAGAGAAATATTCCGATACATCGTCACCTTGGGAGAGCGGTTCCTCCGATACAGTGTTTTCCATCAGTTCTTGTGGAATTTCTTCCAGGAAAGGGGAGGGGACACAGGCTATGGTCTCCAGGCGTATTTTACGGCTGAGACAGGAGGATATGTAGAGTTTCTTTCGGGCCCGGGTTATGGCTACATAAAAGAGACGGCGTTCCTCTTCTATCGATCTGGGATTTTCTTCAATGCTTTTGGCATGAGGAATGATACCGTCCTCGACTCCGGCAAGAAACACGACTTCAAACTCCAGTCCTTTTGACGCGTGAATGGTCATCAAGTTCACTTTACCGGCATCGTTGTCATCCAGTTCATCCCTGGCATTCAGGGTAATTCTGTTAAGCCAGCGGTTGAGTGTGGGATCAAGATTATCTGTATTTTTTTCCCATCGTTCCAGGAAGGTGGCGAAACTCTGGATATTTTCATACCGCCATTTTGCAATTTTCTCATTATGCCGGAACTCTGAAACCAGAAAGCCCCAATAGTTAATATCCTCCACCAAATCGTTGAAAGTGGAAGCAAGTGCGGACTTTTCTCCTTCTTCAGTCTGGAACATGTCACGGAATCTCTCAATGAGATCCAGAAATTCCGCCAGTCCTGAACGAATCTTCTCACTGATTTTACTTTCTTCTCCGCCTTGGCTGAATACAATTTCACTCACTGCCGAGTAAAGCGAGTATCCCTTTCCCCTGGCCAGGTTGACGATAACTTCAAGGGTTGTTTTGCCGATACCACGTCTGGGCGTGTTGATAATTCGAAGAAGATTAACATCATCATCCGGATTGTCTATTACTCTGAGGTAGCCGATCATGTCTTTTACTTCCTGACGCTGGAAGAAGCTGGTACCGCCGCTCATGGTATAGGGCAGATTATTGGCCATCAGTGCATCTTCAATGCTTCTGGTAAGGGCATTGGTTCGAACCAGTATTCCTATCTGGTCGTATGCCATGCCATCTGTGGCACGCAGCGCGCCGATCGTTTCAGCTATGAAATCAGCTTCCTGCTGGTCATCCTCGGGTGTGGCGAATTGTATGGTCATTTCATCATGACCATCATGGGTCCAGAGTTCCTTGATCTTCCTGTCGGTATTGTTGCTGATTACGGCATTGGCGGCTTTGAGAATTGTACCTGTTGACCTGTAATTCCGTTCCAGTTTGACTTCTTTGCGTTCGGAAAAATCCTTTTCAAAGTTCAGCAGGTTGGTATAATCCGCACCCCGCCAGGAGTAGATGGACTGATCATCATCACCGACGCAACAGAGATTCCGGTGTTTTAAGGCCATATGCCGTACCAGTTGATACTGGATTCCCGAGGTATCCTGGAATTCGTCCACCATGATGTAGCGAAAACGCTGCCGGTATTCATTGAGAACATCAGGCCGGTTTTCAAATAGTTCGAGGGGTTTGATAATCAGATCGTCAAAGTCAACCGCGTTATGGAGCATCATCAGTTCGTGATATTCATTGTAAAGAGGTTTGTGTATTGAAGTTACTTCATCCCATCCGGCTCTGCGGGTTTTAATATCACTGAATAAGGAGGCAAGAGCGTTGAGTTCCGCCGGTTCGTGAGAGAGTTTAAGTTCCCTGGATGATTCCCTGAGGCAGGCAAGTTTGTCCGATGAATCATAGATGGTGAAATTCGGACGATAGGAAAGTTCCTTTGATTTTTCACGCAATATTCGTACGCCGAAGGCATGAAATGTTGAGACAGTAAGGTTGGATAACTTAAGACCTGTAACGGTTTTAACCCGTTGCTCCATTTCTCTTGCGGCTTTATTTGTAAAGGTAAGTGCCAGTATTGATGCCTGTGGTATCCCCTGGTTCAGCATTTCAGCAATTCGTGTTGTAACAACTCCGGTCTTTCCGCTGCCGGCACCGGCAACGATGAGAAGCGGGCCTTCGATTGTTTCGACGGCTTCCAGCTGCTGGGGATTCAAACGGGATTTAGCCGTTTCAATATCCTCTTTTTTCTTTCCCATATTATGATTAAACGTGTTTGATAAAGAGATCTAATGCTTCGATACCCAGAACAACAATGGCGGATACTATGAGTCCTGAAATGGCAACTCCAACCAGAACAACCAGCATGGTGCGCCGGCGGCTTAAACCCAATACCCAGGCCCCGAGAGTTCCAGTCCATGCCCCGGTGATGGGCAGGGGTATACCGACAAATACAGCCACACCCCAAAAACCGTATCGCTCCACCTTGCCTGTGAGCTTGTATCGTGCCTTCTCAACCAGTTTATCGAAGATCCGGGCATAAAAACCCCATCTGTAGAGTACTTTATGAAATGTATCCAGGAAAACATACACAATCGGGGCCACCAGCGCGTTGAGCAGAACACAATAAGGATAGGCCAGAGCCCATGGAATACCCCTGGTCATTGCGTAGGGCAGTCCGCCCCTGAGTTCGGCTATTGGAAGCAGGGTCAGGATTGATGTCCATATCCAGTCTTTCATGTCGATCCAGAATGCAGCCAAGTCCCCGGCGGGGTCAAGGGAGGGGAAAGCGATAACGGGCTAAATCTCTAAGAAGTCTGGCCATCAGAAGAAAAGCACCGGGATCCAGTGTGTCGGCAGTATCATCAGGCCCATGATTGGTACTCCAGGATGGCGGTAATTCAGAGCGTATTTCATCACGTGCTCTGGCTGGAAAATCCGGGTTTGCTTCAATAGGTCTTCTGCCATACCGCCGAGCGAGAGATTCGGCTTCGATGCGCGGAAGCAGTGAGAGCTGAAAAGCGGGATAACCGCCGAGTAGCAGTCCCAGATCATCTGAAAACATGGGGTTCATTCCAAAATCATCACCTCGGGAAAACTTTTTCAGGAATCCTTCCATCACCTGATAGGATCTGGACATTGAATTGCTGCCGGGAACAAGTCCCACTTTCCTTATACTTCTTCCCCAGATCGGAGTGTCGCCAATCCCGCACATGTCCAGAACAAAAAAAAGTAGGTTCTTTGCTCCAAGTCTTGTTAAATGTCTGGCCAGATGCCAGGAGCCCTGATCTGTAGATGACATTTCTCCGGTGAGTTCTTCCTTGTCGGTAAAAAGAATCTGAGTCCGGTGTTTCCATCCCAAACCGGAAATCTCTTCCCAGTGATTAAGAAGCTGGAATACAGATGCCGCATTGTCATTGGCTCCCGGGGTTCCCTGCACACGGTCATAATGTGCCACCAGTGTAACCCGGTAGTATTCTTCATCCATTTTTGCGGCATGGGGCACGGGAAGGGCAATATGCCTGGAACCGGCGATGGGTATAATCTCAAATGGGATTTCTCTCCGCTTGAGAGAGTTAATCAGAACTTCGTGGCGATCTGCTTTTTCCAAGCAGAATTCATTCAGTTCCTCCCGATCTTTCAGAGGGAGGGGTAACGGTGAAAGAACAGTCCCGGGGCGTTCATACATGCATTAATTATAGCCTGAATCTGATTATGATGTTTCCTCAGCTCTGACTGCATTTCATATCATTGCCAAACGGATGCCGGGATCGTTCCTCGCTGCGCTGCGGTACGACCCTTGGTGCGAGAGAAGTACCCTTGGGTATTTCCGAGCGAGTGTAGGCAAAGCAAGGTATGATACCCCGCCCCTTGGGGCGGGAAAGAGTTGCCAAAGGCAACTCTGGGTCCAGGGCTTGCCCTGGGGTATCATACC
Organism: Spirochaeta sp.; assembly: GCA_030590585.1. Next base: position 7,386 of record JAUUYD010000029.1, on the reverse strand, counting down.
TTTCATTGTTCATCTTGACCCTGAAGGGTACATACCTATACTGAAAAGATAATGTTAAACAGGCAGCATTAATCGAAATGTTTGGTTTTCATCTGCCATAATATATTTGAGGTATGAGAAATGGTTGAATCTTTAAAAGTAAATTCGTTCAAAGGTAAACGTAAGGGCCCTCTTGTCCTCTGTATCATGGACGTCGTCGGGTTCGGAAAATATCCGGAAGGTGATGCGGTAAAGGAATCACACACCGAATACCTGGATGAGGCCTTGAAAAGTTGGCCCGGCACCCGGCTCAAGGCACACGGCAAATCCGTAGGCCTGCCGTCAGACGGTGATATGGGAAATTCGGAGGTTGGACATAACGCAATGGGCTGCGGCAGAGTATTTGCGCAGGGTGCCAAGCTTGTTAATAAATCCATTGATTCAGGTGCGCTTTTCAAGGGCGAAACCTGGAAGATTCTGGTTGAGAATGCAAAAAAATCCGGTGGCAGTTTACATTTTATCGGGCTGCTGTCCGACGGGAATGTGCATTCTCATATTGATCATCTAAAGGCCCTCATCAAGGGAGCTAAAGATTCCGGAGTTTCCAAAGTCAGGATTCATGGACTTCTTGACGGCCGGGATGTGGGTGAAACCAGCGCTCTTGATTATTTCACCCCTTTTGAAGAGTTTCTCTCATCATTATGCGATGCCTCATTTGATGCGCGTTTTGCTTCGGGAGGCGGCCGTATGAATATCACTATGGACCGCTATGATGCCGACTGGTCCATGGTTGAACGTGGCTGGAAGACTCACGTACTGGCCGAAGGAGATCTATTTGACAGCGCGACTGAGGCCATCATTTCCCTGAGGGAAAAAACAGATGCTATTGATCAGGATCTTCCGGCATTTATCGTTGCCGGTGAAGATGGAAAACCCGCCGGCCCCATTGTGGATGGCGATAGTGTTGTACTGTTCAACTTTCGGGGAGACAGAGCTATAGAGCTCACCAAAGCCTTTGAATCAGCTAATGATTTTGATAAGTTCGACAGGGTTCGTGTCCCGAAAGTAGAGTACGCGGGGATGATGGAATACGACGGGGATGCTCACATTCCGTCTCAGTATCTGGTAACTCCGCCTGCAATAGACCGCACCATGACAGAATATCTTGTCGCAAGTGGTGTAAAGCAGTTTTCCATCAGTGAAACCCAGAAATTCGGACATGTTACATATTTCTGGAATGGTAATCGCACGGGATATTTTGATGAAAACCTTGAACTGTATGTGGAAATAATTTCGGATATCGTTCCATTTGAAGAACGCCCCGCGATGAAGTGTGCTGAAATTACAGATAAGGTAATAGAAGTTATTGAGGCCGGGGAATATGAAATGATTAAGCTCAATTTCCCCAATGGTGACATGGTTGGGCATACGGGTGTTTTTCAAGCAGTGCTTGCATCCATGGAAGTAATGGATTTACAGATCGGCAGACTGCGGAAGGCCATAGAAAAAGCCGGCGGGATTCTCATCCTGACTGCCGATCACGGTAATTCTGATGATATGTTTGAGCATAACAAGAAAGGTGAAGTTGTTTACAAAGAGAACGGCAGTCCCAAGTCAAAAACATCACATTCACTGAATCCGGTTCCTTTTCTGATATTTGATCCCTCTTACGATGGTGAATATTCACTGGAACTGAATGAGAATTTGGGTATCAGCTCTGTAGCTGCCACAAGCATGAATCTGATGGGATATGATGCTCCGGATGATTATGACCCGGGTATTCTCAACTTTTCATAATTTTTCTAATCTGCCGGCGGGTGCTTCCGCCGGTTTTTTTCAGAACAGGCGTGAGTAGTTTCTCCCGCTCCTCTTTTTTCAATAATTTGAAAGTATCAATTAATTCCGCATCATATATATCGGGGATTGATTCAGCCCAGTTTGAAGAGATAAGGCATGAGAGCAGTCTTTTTCCGACATTTTCATCCAGTGCAGGCCAGGCTTTCAATATGGATTTTCCACAGGCGTACCCCGCATTTTTCAAGAGTGCTGTAAATTCGGTTTCATCGGTCAATCCGTCAGCAAGAAGTTCCACTCCAACTTCGTCAATACCTTTATTCAATAACTCACCGGCTGCTGACATACTGATATTTACCGATTCATCAAGAATACAGCGGGCCAAAGCCGCTCCACCGGCATCACGTATCCCATCATAAACAGCATTTAGAGCTTCTCCTTCTGTTTCCATATTCAGAAGATCGGCCAGATGAGGGCAACCCCTCCCTGAGGGTATTGAAGCCAGGGCACAGGCCGCCGACCTTCGGACTCTATCGATGTTGTCCATCAGAAGTGGAGGCAGTTCAGAAACTGACGCTTTCGGGTCTAGATCAGCAAGGGCTGTAATTGCGGATTTACGGATGTCGGGATCTTCGGAACCGAGTGCCTTCATCAATCGGCCGGACCATCCCTTCCAGTGTCCCGATCGAGCCATTTCGAAAAGAATTCGGGAATTTATATCATTATCAGGAGGAGGAAACGCCATTTCGACAGTCTCTCTGAAACCCTGATCTTCTACAGGAAGCTGATTGATCGATTCGCTTCGTTCCTCCGAACTCATTGTTTTCAGTTTTTTCAGGATTTCTTCCATGTCAAACAATGTGAAAGGAATTATATTCTCGGCTGTGACGGGTTTGTTTTCTGCCTGACTGATTAATCGGACCAGATCATCCCGGCCGGCTTGCCCCGCAAGGTTTACAGCCTGTTCCCTGTTATTATTGTTAAGCTCAATATCTTCTATATAATCCGCGATACCAAGTGACGCAGCCTTCTTTAGAATACTGTTTCCTTTTCCGTTCTTCTCATTGAACAGGCGTTTCAATGTTCCCCACTTTTGAAGAGTTCTTGCAGCCCTGAAAGCGGTTTCCCTGTCTTTGGACTGCATCAGTGATTCAACCTGTTCCTCATCCGCACGGGTGTACCCTCCCATGGCATCAATAATGAGCATTTTAGAAAGGGGAGGAAATCCATTGAAGTCGACTGTGTATAAATCCGCGAATGATTCGGCCAGACGTTTTCCTGCTGATTTTCTTACCCGGGCAGAAGGGTCTTCACGTATCAGTTTAATCAGTTGATTGAAAAGGCGGGTTCTGTCCGTTCCTGTCCCGGTGAAACGTGCCGAGTCGCTCCTGATTATTGCAGACTTGTCCCATAGTCCCTTTTGAAGAAGAGGATCCTGGGTTATTCCCGCTGAATTATTCAGGAGTATCAGTCTGGAAACACGCCTGTATGATTCTTTTGGTGATTCGGCCATTTTACGAAGATCAGTTTCAGGGCGATTAAGGGCAAGGGTTATTTTTCTGATCTTCTGCCCGTCAGGAAGGTCACCAAGATAAGTATCCAAAGCGTCAAATACTGAATCTTCACCGTAAAGATTCAGATGCTTCAGAAAATTCCGGGATGGATTACGGCTTTGAATGGCCGATTTTATTTCTTCATTGACACTCAATCCAGGCATCTCCTACTCCTTTAAATAATTCTTTTTACCTTATCAAGCCATCCGTTATAAAGTTCATTACGTCTGGTTTCCGTCATTTCCGGTATAAATATGGTATCATTGTCAGGCAAACCCTTCAGGTCGTCCAGATTCTTCCATAATCCTGCCCCCAGGCCGGCCATCAGAGCTGCTCCCAACACTGTTATTTCAACAGAAGAAGGACGCTCAACAGGAATTCCAAGGAGATCAGCCTGAAATCTCATCAGAATATTACTGTTGGTTACCCCCCCGTCGACACGTAAATGCTTCAATTCACGGCCGGAATCAGAAATCATTACATTAATGACGTCCTTGCTGCGATAAGCGATGGATTCAAGAAAAGCGCGGCAGATATGCTTTTTTTTACTTGCCCTGGTAAGCCCGGTGAGGGTTCCCCGGGCGCTGCTGCTCCACCATGGTGTTCCCAAACCCTGATATGCCGGAATTAAATACACACCTCCGGCATCAGCCGTTTCCTCGGCGAGACGGTCGATTTCCTGAACGCTTTTCACCAGTTCCAAATCATCCCGCAGCCACTGCAATAGAGCTCCGGCCATGAATACACTGCCTTCCAGTGCGTATGTGAGTTTACCGTTTATACCCCATGCAACGGTGCTTAACAGTCCGCCGGACGACTTAACCGGCTCTTTACCTACATTCATCAGCATAAAACATCCGGTCCCGTATGTGTTCTTTACATCCCCGGGCTCAAAGGCTCTGTGACCGAAGAGTGCGGCATTCTGATCTCCGGCGATGCCTGTAATCGGTATGGAACATCCGAACAATGAAGGGTCTGTCATTCCGAACAATCCAACAGAAGGGCGAATCTCAGGCAGTATCTGCCGGGGAATATCAAGTATTTCCAGCATCTTTTCATCCCATTCACCGGTTTTCAGATTCATGAGCATTGTTCTTGAAGCATTTGAGACATCGGTTGCATGGACTCTGCCGGCGGTGAGTTTCCATAAGAGCCAGCTGTCTATGGTTCCGAAAAGGATTTCCCCTTTCGCTGCTCTAATCGCAAGCTCAGGATCTTCTTCCAGTCTCCATCTGATCTTGGTTCCTGAAAAATAGGGGTCGAGCATTAATCCGGTACGTTCACGGATTGTCTCTTCGTGTCCGGCATCTTTGAGTCTTTTACAAATCCCGGTGCTTCTGCGGCATTGCCATACAATGGCGGGTCCGACAGCTTTCCCGCTGCTTCGTTCCCATAGAACGGTGGTTTCTCTTTGGTTGGTGATGCCTATTGCTTCAATGGAATTTTCTTTGCCTGCAGCATTCTCTATTGCTTCACGGGCGGCGGCTAATTGGCTCTCCCAAATTTCCTCCGGATTATGTTCAACCCAGGATTCCCTCGGGGTATATTGTGTGAAATCTTTCTGAGCAGATGAAATTTTACTGCCGTTATTATTGAAAATAATGGCTCGGGAACTTGTTGTTCCCTGATCAAGAGCAAGTATGTTACGGGACATACCTCCATTATCCATTCAACAGGGTGTTTTTGTCGATAATTATCTTCTTAAAAAAATTGAATGGATACTGTGAGAAAACGTGCATATAATAATATATATGACTAAAATACCGGTACTACCGGGTGTCTGGTGGGTTGAAATACACGAAGCGGATCTCCGCGTCCTCTGCGGTGCACCGATGGACAGCATAAAACATCTTATGCGTCTGGGCCTTGTGAAGAAGATTGAGCTGGACGCTGTGGTTTATGAAATAGGTCCGAATGCCATACTTCTTTCCGATGTTGCCATACAAAGGGGCAGATTCTGGAATCTTGCCGAGTTTCCGGTTCTGCATATGCTCTACCGGCAGGGTATGGTGATACCCGGACATCCGGGTAATAACGGATCAAAACCCATACTGACCGGTTTGTCTGAACGTGCTGAGGCGGTACTCAGTTATATATATAGAGGAACCTACGGGCTTGTTACAAAAGAGGAGATGAGGGAAGCCGGGATTCACGAAGATCAGCTTGAAGAATTATGGCGGCTGAAATTAAAATTTGCCCCGGGGGGAATTAAATCACCCCATGAACTGGTTGATGTCAAATCGGTGGATACAGGCAAAGTTCAGCTCCCCGGTAATGTTACTCTGATTCGGGATGGGAATAACCTGTACACCTTCAAGTACAAAAATCAGTCAATTCAAGTGGATATGAATCTGCCTGATGATAAAGACTGGTCGGCATCATACACTCTCAATAATGTTGATGAAGACGGCGGATATTTCTCAATCACGCATATTGGAGAGGGAAACGGCTGGGACCCTGACAGGCCCTGTATGGGAAGTTTAATCACCTACCGCGGCAAAAAATATCTTATTGATGCAGGTCCGGGTATTGATTATTCACTTGAAGCCCTCGGTATTGATATCGCGGAGATACAAGGTCTTTTCATCACTCATGCCCATGACGACCACTTTGCCGGATTGACCTGCCTCCTCAGAGGAGACAGGAAGGTTAATGTTTTTGCGACAAAACCGGTTATTGCCACTGTGCGTTTTAAATGCGCGGCCTTATTGGAGCGGGAACCGGAATTCCTCGACCATCTGGTGAATATTAATTATCTGGATGAAGACTGCTGGAACGTAATTGAAGGCCTTGAAGTTCGCCCAACCATGTCACCTCATCCACTTGAAACGACAATCATGTTTTTTCGCGCCTTGTGGGAAGGTGGTTACAAATCTTATGCCCATCTTGCCGATATCATATCAAGTAAGGTGCTGGAGGGATTTATTGCTCCTGACGGTATCTCGGCAGAATTCAAGGACCGTGTATTCGCCGAATATCATCGTATGGCGGATGTTAAAAAAATAGATGTCGGCCGGGGCCTCATCCATGGGTTTGCAGAGGATTTTACCGACGACCCCTCACACAGGCTGATACTGAGTCATACCGAGGGAGGCTTGAGTCACGCCGAAAAAGATATCGGGGCCAGTGTTTCTTTCGGACAGGTTGACATCCTGATACCGGATAGAGCAGACCGGCTGCGTGATATTTCCGCGGCTTTGCTGGAACGGACATTCCCCGGTTTACCCCGGGAGGATTTCAACCTGCTGCTCAACGGTAAGGTTCAGGTGATAGCTCCCGGAACCCCGATTCTGAAGAAAAACAGCATCCCCGAATCATTGATGTTAATTATTACCGGTACTGTTGATGCATTAAAGAGCAAGGGGGTTCCTTCCATAAGGTTTACCGCCGGCAGCCTGATAGGTGAAGAAGAATTTCTAAGCCATCAGCCGGCAGGTTCCACCTACCGCTCACGAAACCACATAAAGGCCCTGCGTATCCCCGGAGATCTCTATGTGCATGCTTTAAATAAGTCTGAAATGATTGAGAAGCGCCTTGGAATACTGGGAAACCGCCGTTTTCTTTATTCAGGTTTATTTCCGGGATATGTCATCTCCTGCCCGAGACTGGATGAGCTTGCTGCTGTTATAAAAGAGAAAACATGGAAGAAGGGTAAAAAAATAAAATCCGGCAGAGATGAACTTTATATTTTAAGAAGTGGTTCTGTTTCACAATCAGAAAATTACGGATCTGAGACCCTGGAACAGGGAGAATGGATGAATCTGCAATCCGTGCTGCCGTTTGTGACGGCAGTCACACAATCCCCGGCGACTGTCTCCTGGACGGCCAGAAATGAATGCTGGGTAGCTGTTCTGCCTGGAAAAATGATTCGTGAGATTCCCATACTTGGATGGACTCTTGCCGAATACAGGAAATAATCATCCCGTACTTGACGATTGAAAAATATCCTGTCAAATTGTTTGTATGAAATCAGGTGGGAAGTGAGGTAAAAGCCTCCACGGTGCCGCCGCTGTGAGCGAAGTATCTTCGTGAGTCAGATCATCTACCCGGTTTCAAATCA
>JAUUYD010000034.1 GCA_030590585.1 Spirochaeta sp. | reverse complement strand
CGATGCCCCCGGCCTCAGCGCTTCCCAGCAGGGATTCTATATCCTGAAAATCAATCTCGGCCTTCCAACCTTGAGGGCCATCTCTGTCAACCTGATAGCTGTTGATATCATCCCGTTTAGCCAGATCATTTCTGGAGTTAATCACCGCCTCATCGTAAAGGGCCGTTGCATTGTCATATCCGCCGAGAATTGCCAAATCGTTCAGTGCTGCTGCGGTGAAAGGCATGGCTCCGCCTTCCAGAATCCATACTCCGGAGTGATCGGAGCTTAATGTGAGTCTCTGCTCAACCATACAGCTGCTCAAGGCAATAGAGGTCAGTAAGAAAACAAGGCTTAAAACTGTTAATCGATTTCTAAACATCATAGTACTAAAGATAACAGGAAGTTCGACTATCTTCCAATATCTTTTGACGGCAAGTGTTTATCGTCATATTTGACAGTGATTCTATCCCCGGGTTAGTCTTGCGCTTATGAGTGAAAGGGTTGAGCGAAAACGTCTTCAGATGATGAAAATCCTGCGGGAATCCGGGGCACCGCTGTCCAGTCAGAGGATACAGGAACAGCTTGTTTCCCGGGGAATGGATATCAGTGAGAGGACGGTCAGATTTCATCTCCAAGCCCTGGATACACTCGGGTTTACAGGATACAAAGAGAAAAAAGGCCGATTCCTCACTCCCGGGGGGCTGATGGAGCTGGCCAAGGCTCATGTCTACGATCGGGTTGGTTTTCTTTCATCCAAGATTGACGATATGACCTTCAAAATGAGCTTTAATCCGGAAAATGCCCGAGGTACGGTACTGGTGAATCTCTCCCTTGTGGATAAGGTCCACAGGGACGCTGTTGCCGCGTTGGTTCCGCCGGTTTTTTCTTCCGGCCTGGCTCACGGTACACTGATGGCACTCATCGATGAAGGCGATCAGATCGGTGATCATCTTATTCCAGACGGGATGATGGGGCTTGGCACTGTCTGTTCCATTACATTCAACGGTGCCTTGATTCAGGCGGGTATTCCGGTGACAAGTGTTTTCGGTGGGCTGCTGGAGATTCATGACAGGGCACCGGATCGTTTTACGGCTGTTATCCGTTATGACGGTACCAGTTTGGATCCGCTTGAAATCTATATTACCAGCGGAATGACCAGCACAGCCGATGCGGCCCGGGATGGAAACGGTCAGATTGGAGCCAGTTTCAGGGAAATCCCGGCTTCAGCCAGGGACAGAGCCCTTGAGGCCGATGCCCAGTTAAAGAATCGGGGGCTGGGCGGTTTTCTTAAATTGGGTTACTCAAGTCAATCTCTTCTGGATATTCCTGTGGGTGACGGGAGAGCAGGCTTAATTATTGCCGGTGGTCTGAACGCTGTTGCACCTCTGGTGGAAGAGGGAATCCCCATTGAATCCAAGGCTCTATCGGGCTTAATTGATTATGCGGCGCTTTTTCCCTTTGAAGAACTTTCATTACGGCTTTCAAGACTGAAATAAGATTATCATCTCATTAATTGCTTTTTAGAATTGGCGTTGACCACAACCCCGTCTGCCGGGGATAATAAAACCCCATGAGGAAGTACATTTTTGTTACCGGCGGTGTTTGCTCGAGCCTGGGTAAGGGCATCGCGGCTTCATCTCTTGGGAGTTTGCTGGAAAGCCGCGGATTGTCGGTCTGTATGATCAAGATAGATCCGTATTTGAACGTTGATGCAGGAACTATGAGCCCTTATCAGCATGGCGAGGTTTTTGTTACCGATGATGGTGCGGAAACTGACCTTGATCTGGGAAACTACGCCCGATTTACCGCCTCCCCGTTAAGCGCGGCCAATTCTATTACTACCGGACAGGTTTATCAGGAAGTTATCCGCAAAGAACGAAAAGGTGATTACCTGGGAAAATGTGTACAAGTGGTTCCCCATATCACCGACGAGATAAAACGGCGGATTTACACACTGGGTGAAAAAGAGGGCATTGATGTCACCATTATTGAAATTGGCGGAACTGTCGGTGATATCGAATCCATTCCTTTCCTTGAAGCTGTCAGACAGATTATTCATGAACGTTCCCGGCGGGATGCCATCAGTGTCCATGTTTCCCTGATTCCCACTGTTACCGGCGGGGAGCTGAAAACCAAACCCACACAGCATTCTGTAAAAACTCTCAGGGAAATCGGTATACAGCCGGAGGTTCTTCTCTGCCGTATCGCCACAGAGATGGATGATGCGATGAAACGTAAAATTGCGAATTTCACCAATATCGATTACGAATGTGTTTTATCGGCTCATGATGTGAACACGACTATCTATGAGATACCTGTAGTGTACCGGGCCCAGGGATTGGATAAGGTGGTATGCGAGCGATTGGGTCTGGATTTAAAGGATGATAAGTTCAGTGCGTGGGAAAAAGTATCTGAAACCTGGAAATCATCCAGTGAAATTGTTGAGATAGCCATGGTGGGCAAGTACATCGAGCTTGATGATTCGTATAAATCCATCGATGAATCCCTTGTCCATGGGGCAATTGCCAACGGTGTACGTATAAAAATCCGTAAAATTGATTCTGAAACTCTTATAAGTCCTGAGAAGACAAAGGAAGCCCTTGCCGGTGTACAAGGCCTGCTTATACCAGGCGGATTCGGTGAGCGCGGTATTCCCGGCATGATTTCTGCGGTACGTGCGGCCCGGGAGAGCGGATTGCCGTATCTGGGGATATGTCTTGGCATGCAGATACAGGTAATTGAATGGGCACGTCATATAGCCGATATCCCCGAGGCAAACAGCAGTGAGTTTACCCCCGACGGACCATCCAATGTCATTGCATTACTTGAGGAGCAGGTGGATGTTACTCAATACGGTGGAACGATGCGTCTGGGATTAAGTGAATCGGTAGCTGTTGAAGGGACGCTTCTGAATAAGGCTTATGGAAAAACGAGTATCAAAGAGAGACATCGGCATCGCTATGAGGTGAATAACAGTTATCGTGATAGACTGGAAAAATCCGGTTTGGTTTTTTCAGCCTTCACTCCCGATGGTCAGCTGGTGGAATCTGCTGAATGGCCGAATCATCCATGGTCGGTGGGTGTTCAATTCCATCCGGAATTCACATCCAGTCCTCTGGAAGCCGGACCGCTATTCCGGGATTTTATTAGCGCGGCGGTAAAACTGATGAATAAGGACAGCTGAGCACAGCTGATAAAGGAGTTATGGTAAAACCAGTACTGTCATATCTGGTAATTATCTCACTTTTCATAGTGGTTTCCTGCAGCCGGGGAACTGAGGTTGCCACTATTGAACAGGTACAGGAACCAGCGGCTGCAGTTCCTGAGAAGGTTTTTGCTGAAGTAATCGCTGATTCCTTGAGGGTGAGAGTTTCACCATATCTTGATGCCGAGATAATAGGTCATCTGATGACAGGGAACCGTGTTATTGTGGAATCCAGATCCGAATGGACCCAGGTTATTGCCGGTGAGGATTCTTCATGGTTTTTTGTCAGAGCCGATGGGTATTCCGGATGGACATATGGCGGTTTTCTGGATTTTGGTGAAATTTCACCGGATTCCGTCGCATCGGATCCGGGATTGTTACCGCCTTCAGACGGGGATGGGGCAGATGGTACGGGAAACGCTTCGGCTGGAGCTGATCCCGGTTTAACAGTACTCAACCCGCAAATATTCCCGGAGATTCTCCTTCCCGTTTTCGGTTTGGAGGATGAGCTTCAGGCCGGTAATCTGACAGAGGGGGTAATCAGTTACGATCCTTTTCATGAGAATCTGATAATTCCTTTTTCGGAATCTTCGGACTCGGAAATCCGGACTTTTTCTGTTGGAAATGACGACACCCATTTACATATCGTTGCCGAAGCATCAGGTTCCACACGCTATGAGCGTAGTTACACCAGCGGTGATTACCGCCTCTTGTCCGAGTCCTCATTATCACATTCATTAGATGCTCTGCTGATACCTTTTTACAGGCTGGCTTCCCTTCCTGAGGGTTCGTGGGAGATTTATGCTTTTCTTGATGATAACAATTGGCCTGTTGCCGTCGGTAAAATAGATATTTCACCAGCTGAAATCAGTTTTGTTACCAATCCGGATCCGAACCCTTTAAGAGATTCTCCGCGAAGTCATTATTTGAGAAATGATACGGTTCATGCTTTTGGCATCAGCAGTTCCGGTTCCGGGATGCTCCAGGTGGTTCTATATCATGAGAGTGATGAGTACCGGGAAGGTAAAATACTGCTGCAGCCCGTTGTTGCGGTTCAATTGAAAACAGATTCTTCAGGTTTCTGGTCTGCAGATTTTCAGCTTGATGAAAAAATGCCTGCGGGCCGATATTGGGGGGCGGTGGGAAACCCGGTTGCAGGACTGGAGAATCTCCGTTTATTTATTACTTCCATCACCCTTTAATCGGCAATATTTCCCGATTTATGCGGCTTCTTGACAGAATGGTTGCGATTCTCATATTCTTTGTGGCAATTAGTTGCCGTAAAGGAGAACTCTATGATGAAGGCCCGGGGTCTCTATGACCCTGCTTTCGAGCATGATGCCTGTGGAGTCGGATTTATTGTCCGTATTGACGGTGGAAAGACCCACGATATTATTGAAAAGGGTGTGGAGATTCTTTGCAATCTGGAACACCGCGGAGCCGTTGGCGGAGATCAGAAAACCGGTGATGGTGCCGGGATGCTGTTTCAGATTCCTCATAAGTTTTTTAAAAAGGTAACAGAATTCAATCTCCCGCCTGAAGGGAAATACGGGACCGGAATGCTTTTTCTTCCGATTAATGAAAAGCTTCGATCTGATGCCTGTATCATGACGGAAAAAATCTGCAGGGAAGAGGGCTGGGATTTCCTCGGTTGGCGGGATGTTCCGGTGGATATTGAATGTCTGGGAGATCTGGCCAGAAGGGTGATGCCCTACATACGGCAGTTTTTTGTTTTTAAAAAGAACCGGAAGGGTGATGAGCTGGAACGATCCCTTTTTGTCTTGAGAAAATGCCTGGAAAACGGAGGAATAGACAGGGGCTATGAGATTGAAGATTATTATATTTCTTCACTATCCTCCCGGACAATAGTCTATAAAGGGATGTTTGTCGCTCCTCAGTTTCTCACCTTTTACCCGGATCTTCTTGATGAGGATGTTGTGAGTGCTATGGCACTGGTACATCAGCGTTACAGTACAAATACTTTTCCTTCATGGCCGCTTGCTCAACCCTTTCGCTACATTGCACACAATGGTGAGATAAATACCCTCCGACGTAATTTAAATACCATGCATGCCAGAGAAACCAGCCTGTCTTCTGATCTGTTTGGCGACGATTTGAAGAAACTCTTTCCCATTGCCGAATCCAAAGGCAGTGATTCGGCTGTATTCGACAATGTTTTTGAACTTCTGACTCAATCAGGCAGAGAAATGGAACATGCCACAATGATGATGATACCTGAAGCTTTCGGTAACAAGTATCACATGTCTGAAGATAAAAGAGCTTTTTATGAGTTCCATGCCGCTGTAATGGAGCCCTGGGACGGGCCGGCAGCCATAGCCTTTACGGATGGTACCCGTATCGGGGCAACCTTGGACCGGAACGGACTGAGACCGGGTCGATATACGGTAACCAAAGATGGTTTGGCTATTATGGCATCGGAAACCGGGGTAATAGATGTGGAACCGAAAAATGTTCTTGAGAAAGGGCGTCTTTCACCGGGAAAAATATTTGTCATTGACACAAAAATTAAGCGAATTGTTCGTGATAATGAGGTTAAAAGTCATATCTGCCGGCAGAGTCCCTACAGGCGCTGGCTCAGTGAAGAGAAAATTGAGCTGACTGGTTTGCTGCAGGCTCCCCGTGATGCCAAATACGATCCTGAAACCCTTCGGCTTACAATGAGAATCTTCGGTTATTCCTATGAGGATATCCGAAAAATTATTGTTCCCATGGCAACGAATGGTCAGGAACCCATAGGTTCAATGGGAAACGACAGTCCCTTATCGGTTCTCTCAGAGAAACCGGTTCTTCTATACGATTATTTCAGGCAGCATTTTGCCCAGGTGACGAATCCTCCTATCGATCCCTACCGGGAACACCTGGTGATGTCTCTGTTGAGTTTTATTGGTAAGGAACGAAACCTCCTCAGTGAAACTCCCGCGCATTGCAGGCAGCTGAAGCTGGCCCATCCTGTTCTTACCAATGATGATATCAAATACCTTCGGGAAGTGGATCATGAAGGTTTCAAAGTTGATACTGTAAGCCTGATATTTCCTGCTGAAGGGAAATCCGGCTGTATGAAAGAAGTTCTCAAAGAAATCTGTCTTGCTGTTGAACAGAGAATAGACGGGGGAGCTTCAATTGTTATTCTCTCAGACCGTGGAGTTGACAAGAAGCATCTGGCCATACCGGCATTACTGGCTGTTTCCGGTGTACATCATCACCTGATCAGGGTGGGTAAACGCCATCTTACCGGTCTTCTCCTTGAGTCGGGCGAAGTCCGGGAAGTTCAGCATTTTGCAACTTTGATAGGATACGGATGCAGCGGAATTAACCCATATCTTGTATTTGAGTCTCTCTCGGAGATTCGTGACCGGGGATTTCTTCCTTCTGATCTGTCCCTTCAGCATGCCATGGAGCATTACATCACCGCGGTGAAAAAAGGCCTTCTCAAGGTAATGTCCAAAATGGGTATCTCCACCTTGAGGAGTTACCGGGGTGCTCAGATTTTTGAAGCTGTCGGCCTGTCGGATTCTCTGGTTGATGAGTATTTTACCGGTACGGCAAGCCTTATTGGTGGTATCTCCATGCAGGCATTGGAACAGGATGTACGAAAACGGCATTATGAAGCATGGGCAATGGATGATGTTTACAGCCTTCGGCTTTCATCCGGCGGATTCTATTCCTCCCGGGTAAATTCCGATAGGCATCTTTTCAGTGCCGAAGCCATTGTTGCAATGCAGAAATCTGTTCGAAACGGAGATTTTGAGAAATTCAAGGAATACTCCGAAATTATCAATGACAGATCCCGAGGACTGAATACACTTCGCGGACTCTTCAAGTTCAAGAAGGGAAATCCGGTTGCCCTTGATGAGGTGGAATCTGTCGACGAAATCGTTAAAAGATTTACAAGCGGTGCCATGTCCTATGGTTCCATCAGTCAGGAAGCTCATGAGACTGTCGCAATTGCCATGAACAGCCTGGGAGCCCGAAGCAATTCGGGTGAGGGCGGTGAGGATGAATCCAGGTATACTCCGGATTCTGACGGAAATGACCGGATGAGCCATACCAAACAGATTGCATCGGGGCGGTTCGGTGTAAATGCCGCATATCTGGCCAACTGCAGTGAACTGCAGATTAAGATGGCTCAAGGCGCCAAGCCCGGGGAGGGCGGGCAGCTTCCCGGACATAAAGTAAACCAGGATATTGCAAATGTGAGATTTACCACAGCCGGCGTTATGCTGATCAGCCCGCCGCCGCATCATGATATTTATTCTATTGAGGATTTGTCACAGCTTATCTTCGACTTGAAAAATGCCAATCCTGATGCCCGGGTTTCAGTGAAACTTGTTTCCGAAGCCGGAATTGGTACCATCGCGGCAGGAGTGGCCAAGGGTAAAGCTGATATGGTGCTTATTTCAGGGGGTGACGGCGGTACTGGTGCCTCGCCTTTGAGTTCCATCAAATATGCCGGAACATGGTGGGAACTCGGTCTTGCCGAAACTCAGCAGGTTCTTGTAATGAATAAACTTCGCAGCCGTATAAGGATTCAGACTGATGGTCAGCTCAAAACCGGCCGGGATGTAGCCGTTGCCGCCTTGCTGGGTGCCGAAGAATACGGTTTCGGTTCAGCAGCACTGGTATCTCTGGGTTGTGTCATGATGAGAGCCTGCCATACCAATGCCTGTCCTGTGGGTGTTGCCACGCAGAATCCTGAACTCCGGAAAAGATTTCCCGGAAAGCCTGAGCATCTGATGAACTTTATGCGATTTATTGCCGAGGAACTCAGGGGGTACATGGCGGAACTGGGCTTCCGGAAGCTTGATGATATGATAGGCCGAGTTGATATGCTCGAAGTTGATGAAGCGCTAAACCATTACAAAACTATGGGACTTGATTTCTCAAAGCTTCTAATGCCCCCCGAAAGGGTGGATGGTGAGCCATTGCGCTGTACCTCCAGGCAGGATCATGATTTTAGTCTTTCTTTGGATCCTGAATTGGTGGAAGCATGTAAAGATGCCATCGACAAAGGGAAAAAGGTGAGCATTACGAGAACTATCAGGAATAGCAACCGAAGCGTCGGTGCTACTCTGAGCTACAATGTTACCAGAAAATATGGTTCTGCCGGTTTGCCTGACGACACCATTACTGTGAATTTTGATGGTTCAGCAGGACAGAGCTTCGGTGCTTTTATCACCAGAGGAATCACCTTTAAGCTGACAGGTGAATCAAATGATTACTTTGGAAAGGGTCTTTCCGGGGGCAGACTGATTCTGCTGCCTCCTCTTGAATCCACCTTCTCCGGTTTTAGAAATATTATCACGGGGAATGTAAACCTCTTCGGTGCATCCGGTGGTGAAGCCTTTATTAACGGTATGGCCGGTGAACGCTTCTGTGTCAGGAATTCAGGCGCCACAGCCGTTGTTGAAGGTGTAGGAGACCACGGCTGTGAATATATGACCGGAGGTACTGCTGTAATTCTCGGCCCCACAGGGGTTAATTTCGCAGCGGGAATGTCCGGGGGCTTAGCTTATGTCTATGACGAAAACCAGCTTTTTGACACACGCTGTAATCTTGAAATGGTAGATATAGAACCTGTTGTTGATAAGACGGATATCGTCAGATTGAAGACCCTGATTGAAAGACACACAGCGTATACCGACAGTCTGGTAGGTAAAAGGATACTGGAATCCTGGGATGAGAGTCTTCCCCGGTTTGTAAAAATAATGCCTATTGAATACCGGAAGGCCCTTGAAAAGATCCGTGAGAGAGAAACCCAGAACACGGAAACCACCGCAATTACCGAGGAGGTTTTTATCTGATGGGTAAAACAAATGGATTCCTGGATTTTCAAAGAATGGATATCAAGTACAGGGAAATTGACAAGCGTTTGAACGATTATGACGAAGTTACTATCGATAAATCTGTAGAAGAACTTGTGGAGCAGGCAGGACGCTGCATGGAATGCGGCACACCTTTCTGTCACAACATCGGCTGCCCGATAATCAATCTGATTCCCGAATGGAACGATGCAATCTGGAGGGGGCAGTGGAAAGAGGCCTTTGAAAGGCTTGAAATTACCAACAATTTCCCCGAGTTCACAGGGAGGGTCTGTCCCGCACCATGTGAAACTTCCTGTACTCTTTCCATAAATGATGCACCGGTTACAATCAAACAGAACGAGCGGGCCATAATCGAAAAAGCTTTCAGGGAAGGCTGGATTATCCCGCGTCCCCCCAGAATGGAAACCGGCAAATCCGTAGCCGTTATCGGCTCAGGACCAGCCGGAATGACTGCATCACAGCAGTTGAGAAGATACGGCCATTCTGTAACCCTCTTTGAGAAAGATCATAAGATTGGCGGTTTACTTCGTTATGGAATCCCTGATTTCAAACTTTCCAAATCTCTTATCGATCGCCGCCTGGAACAGTTAAATGCCGAGGGAGTCATTTTTGAGACAGGTGTAACGGTAGGCGAAGATCTTTCAATTCGTTATTTGCGGGATAAGTTTGATGCCATACTTTTTACCATGGGCGCGGGTGTACCCCGTGACCTGCCTGTCCCCGGGAGAGAACTCTCCGGTGTTCATTATGCCATGGATTTTTTAAGTCAGTCCAACCGGCGTGTTTCCTCAGAGCATTTTGAAGAAGATCTTATTACTGCCGAGGGCAAGAGGGTTCTTGTCATTGGCGGAGGTGATACCGGTTCTGATTGTGTCGGAACAGCCAGGCGCCAGGGAGCAGCCGAGGTATATCAATATGAAATTATGCCTAAACCAATGATCTGGGATAAACCCTGGAATCCAACCTGGCCGGAATGGCCTCAGATATTACGTACTACCTCCAGTCACAGAGAGGGATGTGAACGGGACTGGAATATTGAAACACTATCCTTTAGCGGTAGAGACGGAAAGTTGAGCAAAGGGAATTTCCGGCGTATTGAATGGCTCCCCGGGAAAAAAGGCAGCAGGCCGACTATGAAAGCTGTAAATGATAGTGATTTTTCTCTGGATGTTGATCTGGTTCTTCTCGCCATGGGTTTTGTCCATGTTGATCATGGCAGGGCTGTCACCGATCCCCAGCTTGAACTCGATGCGAGAGGAAATATCAAGGCTGAAAACTATCAAACAAATGTAGACGGAATTTTTACAGCAGGAGATGCCAATACCGGAGCTTCTCTGGTTGTCAGAGCCATGAACCATGGCCGCCTTGCTGCCGGATTTGTTCATGAATGGTTGGGAAAATAAAAGATGTCTGGCTGAATGGGTGTTTATCTATTATTGTTAGCTATTCATGATTTTTGATATGTTCGGTAGGCGGTTAATTGCCGCTCTTACCATTTTCTCCGGCCTGATTACTCACGTACTCAGTGGTGATGACTTGTACATTGAGAAAAGAGACTTTTCTTCCCTGACAATTCCTTCGGTATCATGTATTACAGAAGATGACAGGGGTTTTTATCTGGGTGGGTACTCCCGGAAGGCTGGTTCGTTATGAGAGTGGACAATCCCTGCTGTTTAACAGGAAGAATTATCCGGATTTACCTTCTGAACAGATTCTTTCCCTTGATTTTGATAATGATTCAAAGACTCTCTGGGTGGGGACTACTGCGGGACTTGTAAGGTTCAATCTTCCTGATGACAGGATGGAGCAGCCTACTCTTCTGGATGCGAACAGACTGACTATACATTTGGAAATTATTGATATCGTAGTTCCCGGTTCCGGGAAGGTTTTTGCCGTAACCGGAAACAATATTTACCGTTTGCTGGCTGATGATTTCATGGACATAGTTCCGGTAGAACCT
>JAUUYD010000025.1 GCA_030590585.1 Spirochaeta sp. | reverse complement strand
ACGGTCCATGGAGCTGCCCAGGCTGTCCAGGAAGTTCCGCGCCTCTCTCCGGGCCAGAGCCGCCCTGTCACCGCCGGAACCGCCGTACATGCTTCCCGAATCATCTATGAGCATCATGAAGCTTATCCCGTTCCGCCTTTCACCGGCGGATGAGAAGTCAACAACATCATATGCTTCCCCGGGAGATCCGTCTGAAAGGATTTCTCTCACAGCAAAGTCCTGCGCGCTCAGATTCTCTACAGGTACTCCCGAAGAATCGGTTACCACAGTGTAGAGATTCACTATTCCGGTCACTGCTGTTAAACGGGAATCAACACCACTTAAGGTGATATCGTCGGCTCCGATGGAAATTCCCGGAACCAGCATACAGATCAGCAAAAATATGAGGGGAATTGACGGAGTTTTCATCGCTTTGCCTCATAAATCAGGGTAACCCCATCCACTTTTATGACATCGTCATATCGAAGTTCGGCAGCTCCGGCCTTTTCACCGTTGATTTCCACTTCAACCGCCTCTCCAGCCTCGAGAATCACAGTACCATTTTTCATTCTGACCAGCGCGGCATCACCTCGGTATGCAGCATTACCACCGTCACCCGGTATGGTAAGATCTGCTGATTTTGAACGGGAAATCTTCATCTTTTTCTGGTTAACGGGAAAAGAACGCCCCTTCAGTGGTCCTGTCAGGACAGTTAAACGACCTCTGCCGCGACGGCTTTCCATTCTGTCTGCAAGATAGGCTACAGCGGTTCCCCAACAGAGCATCCCAACAGCCCTGCCGTAAATCCCCTCGCTAAGGCCCGAGAGCAGCTCAGCCGCGGCACCTCCGATCAACCCGCCTAAAAACCCGCCTAAAGCACCGGCAGCCATTCGCCTTAAAGAACGCGATCTCAGGCCTGAGGCTCCCCCTACCGCGGTACCCAGAATAATCCATCCGGGTATCCTGGCAAAGGCGGCTCCATAAGAGGCCAGGCCGGCCCCGGTAATCGCCGCGGTATCAACCAGAATGGACAGAATAAGCTGACCTGCCGCCATGCCGAGAGCCCCGAATATCAGGCCGGTTATTGAGCCGATTATGACGGCAGTAATAACCTTTCGGGGCTGATTCTGTCGTAAGCCCTCAGCCATTGGAACAATGGCCCCCAGCATCATACCGGCAGCGGCTCCCAGACTGAGGGTGAGCACCCTCATATCGGGGAACGCAGAGGTCTGCCACAGTATAATTTCAATTCCAGTCCAGGCCGCCGCGCCTCCGGCAAGGCCGGTGAGCAGGGAGTACAGGGACGAACGGGATTCATTCATTTTTCCACCTCAATCCATTTCAATTCTTTATCTTCCGAGCGAATCAGTCCGTATGAGAGAGCATCCCCCGGTTTCAGATTCAATTTGATTTCTGCGGTTTTGCCTTCAGGACCGCAAGTCAGCCGGTACTCTCCAGGGAGCAGAATGAGTGGACTTGAATCCTTTCTCAAGTAGGGAATACGCCGGAATCCACCCTCTTCTCCCCCATATCGGTAAACATTTTCGCCATGGAGCTTCGGTTTACGAAAGAGAAGCGAAGACGACAGAGAAAGTTCCGCCGGTTCGGGAAGCAGATTTACATCGAGGACATATTCCGAGATTCCGCTCTCCAGCCAGGCCCTGACTGTCCGGGATTCATACCCCGGGGCATTGAAAGTAAAATCGTAGAATTGTCCGGTATTCAATTCGACATTTTTCCCTGAAACCGCATAATAAATTAGATCAGAGCCAATCACCTCAGGCACGGAATCAACTGTCAGCTCCGACCCCGTGTCACTGCGTCGAAGAGACCATCTCACAAATACAGGGCCGGTTTCAGGTTCCCAGGGCACTTTATATACAATTAAAGGAACTTGCCGCCCGCCTGCTTCGAGAGATCTGCGGAAATCTTTCATTGACGGTATCTGAACGGCTCTTGTGTGTATCACATCTCCGACACGAATTTTAAGCTGATACAAACCCGGCTTCATCACAAGCGGGCGAATAACAAGTTTCGGGGCTCTCCCGGGGACTGCCCGGTCTTCAGCCGGCTGAGAATTCCTGACGTTGAATAATCGGAAAACCGCATCTGTAAAGGGTTCCCGCCCTGTTAAACCCGTCCTGACTTCTTTTATGGAACCCGTATCTTGAGAATCTATTTGATAGATATCCAGCAGAACATGAGGCGGCAGCATTGAACCATCGGGAAGAGGAACTTCCAGGCGGACACCCCCGACAAAGTCCGGAAGCAGAAAGGCCGGCAGAAAACCGCTGAGAGCCAGATACCACCATATACAGCTTATTAATACAAAACCTGCCAGGCCGGCTGCGCTAATCATTCCGATGCGGAATATACGGTGTTTATTTACTTTTGAAGTGTTTCTACTCTGTCTCCGGTCGCTTACCAGATCGGCCAGCTGCCGACGTATGGAGTCTTCATTCCTGCGGCCGATAAACCGCTGTATAGGCTCCAGCATTCTCTGCGCGGTCCGAAAGCGCCACTCAGGTCTGGAACGAACTGCCCGGCGGATAATCCGTCTGGAAAGGTATGATGATTCAGGTCTGATTTTCCGCAGTCTCTCGTATTTGCTTTTTTTAATCCTTTCAAGAAGATCCGGCAGGGATGCTCCGGCAAAAGGCTTGCGTCCGGTAAGGCATTCATAAAGAAGAACCCCGGAAGAATACACATCCGCTCTGCCGTCGACGCCTCCGGCATCACGAAACTGTTCCGGGCCATGTAGGAGGGAGTACCCAGAGTCATCCCCTCTTTGGTGAGTCCGTCTGTATCCACAGCCTGATTGTGGGCAATCCCGAAATCTGTGAGTTTAACCTCACCGGCTTTGGAAATAAGGATGTTGGCCGGTTTGATATCACGATGTACAACCCCTTTTTCATGGGCAAAAACAAGGGCCCGCAAGGTATCCCTTAGAATGAGAAGGGCTACATCATCATCAAGATAGCGATGCTTATCCAGAAGCTGAGCTACAGAGCAGCCGTCAACCAGTTCCATCACCATACAGTAGGATTTTGCCGTTTTAAAATGGTCGAAATAATTAACAATATTCACATGCTGGAAACCCATCATGATGGTAGCTTCCCGCTGGAACCTCTGGGTAAACTGATCGTTACCGGTAAGGGTGAGCATTTTCAATACTACAGGCTGATTCAAGGTTGGATGATCTGCCTTGTAAATGGCTCCCATACCGCCTTTGGCAAGCAATACCGCATTCTGATACTTGCCTATCTTCTTCCCGGCTGTTTTTACTGATTTTGATGTTTTGGATTCACCCATGTCTTTTATCCCCCGATAGTCCTTATATCCCTTTCAGGATCCGGATCCCTGCCGCTCTGTAAAACAGCAACAATATAGCGTTCAGGGTTGTGTATCTGAACATAGCGATTCCCCGCCCTGAGATTGTACAGATTCCGAACCGGACGATGTCCTCCGAAGTACAGGGTATTCTCATCATCAGCTCCGAGGTAATGCTCAAGCATGAGATTGACACTTCCCTCTTCGGCCTCTCCGTTCCCCGTCCATATGAAATCAAAAATAAGTTCATCATCACCCCGGTACTCAATCAACCGATCCCGGGGATAGAATTTCCGGGGCTCGGCATGAGAAACGAGAAAACGGTGTCCAACAGCCAGCAGGGGGAGCGCGTTTTCAAAATCAGCCCAACGGTTCAGCATATCCTCACCCGGGAAATCAAGGAACCAGTCCCGAACCATCTGCCCCTCCCAGGCGTACTTACCAAAGGGCCGATTACCTTCTCCTTCAACATTGGCAACATTTTCATGATTCCCTTTGAGAAAGTGAAAACCGCCCGGGAACGTTGTTTTGAGTATCATCACCATGGCCATCAGGGATAAGCCTTCCCTCATCTCTTCATCCATGGCTTCGTGACGATGGAATCCGCCTTTATATTCCTTCCAGGCACGGCGCCAGCGGCCGGCACCACGAGCTTCACTGTGGAAACCATCCCCGACACAGAGAACCTGAAGAGAGCCTTCTATCAACCCCTGCAGCACTGATCTGCCATCAAGATCCATGTTAATCAGAGAGGTGAAATAACCGGTTCGGGCGTGAAGATCGGGAACGAGAATTGTCGTTATATTGGGATTGAGTAAAACCAGGCCCCCGGGAGTACCCGATGAGTCCCTGGGCCTAATTAAAGGGCTTTCATCGTCAAGAGCGTCCTGAACCGAATCCAGAATCCCGGAAAGATCTCCAAAATCCGGAAGAATCCTTGATTCATCCAGGCGCCGGAATACATCCCGTATTGCCTCCCCATCACCTGAAAACATCAGTTCTCATCAAACCTCGTCTCATCCACAGCCTGGAACTCCTTTGTCAGGGCCATTGTGGCTTCTTCCAATCGCTCATTCTGATCGATTGATGCCAGAGCCGCCGGAAGAAGTGCCAGACGATACACCGCTGAACTTTTTTTCACCGGACCCCTGTCAAAAACAATCTCCTGTCCGCAGGAAACCGATGCTCCCAGTACCGCGTCATCAGACTCAGCCCTTGAAGGGACATCCCGGCGCCGGTCAATACTGACATAAACAGCCCGACGGCGTCCGTTATCTTCAGGACCGACTGCAACCAGAGAACCGGAATAGGTTAACGCGAGGAACCCCCGGGCGGAATCATTACAATTTTCCGCGTTCGTCATCCCCATGGACCGGACCTGATCGTCAAAAGCCTTTTCCTTATCATGCCAGCCCTCAGAAAGAAGTTCCAGTGAAACTGATCCTTCAGGAAGACCGCTGGATTCCCTGATAAGCCGTAAGTGTTCTTTAATAGCCGGATCAAGGCTTTCAAAATTTCCACCCATTACCATAACCTCCATCGTTTGACGTTTATCTCTAAAAAATATATCGCTCAATGGAGGGATAACTTTGTCTCCAATGATGAATAAATGAAATTATAAATATGATGCTTGGTCTCCTCGGGGATGTTACCATTAAAATGAAACACATGAATAATCTGGCCGGCAACAACCCGCTTTGAGATGAATCGCCCACCTAAAAATGCCTGATACCCGGGAATATTCAGAAGTATCTCATCAACCCTCAAATGCCCCAGATGCTCCGGCTCGGGTTTGAAAGTACAGGACATACCGGTAAGGCTGAGATCGTGGAGGACTCCGGCAAATAATCTTCCTTCATGGTGGAAGTTGAAAGTGGCGATGGAAGCGTGTTGACTCCCGAACCTGACACTGTGACGATGCCCCCGAGCGTTGATATCACTCAGATATTTCAGGATATCCTCCAGAGCGCTGCTGTCAGAAGTTTCAATAAAGCTGTCGAATCCATCAGGAAGTTTGGATGATCCCAATGCCGCAATCGTCATCGGCGGGTCAATCAGACGAATCCGGCCGATAAAATCCTGCCATTTCCAGCCATTATCATCCGAGATGTACAGAAATATCACCGATTCACGGTGCCTCTCAAAGACATCCGTATCCAGAGCAGCGATTCCGTATGCTTCATACTCACTGTATCGAAGGGAGCGAACCAGTTCATCACGAACATTTGCATCGGGATGAATAATGAAAATTTGATGCCCTCGATAATCCACAATCACCCTCTTTAAGTAATGATGACAAGCACAGAGAGAGCGGCCAGTAATCCGGCAGTGATAAATTTAATCAAAGCTCCCCGCTTTCTGAACACTGCTGCCAATCTCAGAGCTGATACACCCTTATATGATACAGCAAAGACAATAAACAGTGGTATGATAAAAGCAAAATTATAAATTGCCAGCCACAACCATGGTGCCGCACCATCCCCCCTGGAAATCATCCAGGCAATAGTAGGCAGATAAACCTGCCCCGTACAGCCCAATTCAATAAGAGCCACCACAGCCCCGAGCATGAAGGCACTCCCTGCTGCCGCGCCTGAACGAACCTCCTCCCTGATGAGCTTATGCACCCGCCGGGATAACTTTTCCGGTAATTTCAGAAGAAGATCGCTTCTACCATTTGAAAGCTTTATTCCATCAACAAGACTTAAAGCCGACAGAACAAGAAGGAATCCGGCAAGGGAATATTCAAGGATAAGCCTGAGACCCGAATCAACGCTAATCCGTCTCAATCCGCCGAGAAGCCCTGCCCCGATAAGAGAATAAGTAATGAAAATCCCCGCCGCGTAGAACATTCCGATAGCGAGCATCATTTTCTTAGAGCGCCCTGCCATGGCAAGAGCCGAAACCAGAAACACCATGGCCGTAAACGCACAGGGATTCACACCATCCAGAAGTCCGGCAAGAAATATGGCGCCTGGTTCCCATCGTACAGAGATTCGGTTTCCGGAAAAACTCTCTCCGGGTATTCCCGAACCGCCTTTCATTAGACTCTCTAATCCCGCATAAATCTCTTCATCGCCCTGTAGAACTGTATCTCCAATAATCATTACGGGAATGCTTATCAGCTTAATACCCTTTTCATCCAGCAGCTTTAGAAGTTCATCAAAATCATCAGTGTTCCCGGTGTCCCTTTCGGTGATTGAAACAATACGGCCGCTTTCCCTCTCCATATCAGGAATGGAATTCCAGAGGAAATTCTCACAGGATTTACAAGCGTAGGGGTACCAGTACGTAGGCTCAAAGTCGGGTTCTCCCCTATCAGATGCCGCAGCTTTAAGATTGCGTTGTTTGTTTCCCCGGCTGACACCGGAAGTAACCCGGGCTATCAATTCCTCCATATATGCATCACCCAGGGCAAGAATCCGGGTAGACTCAAGAGAGATACCCCGTTCCAGAGAAATAATCTCAAGTTCAGGTTCTTCACCTTTTACCATCAGCAGCCGTGCAAGGCCGTTTCCCCTGGGAGCAATGGACAACCAGGGAATCATCGTGGCTGAAAAAGGCAGCTCCCCCGATAGTCCTCCCGTGGATAGAAGTGATGAAGGCGAATCAGGACCGGTAAAAATTATCAGATCAATGAACTTTTCATCTTTAAAAGCCGTACCGACACCCTTAAGAAAGGAATCCCACTCATCCAGACTGCCCCTGACAATCAAAAATCGAAAATCAGCAGTTGAGGCTTTAAGAATATCAATGACTTCTGAAGCCCCCCGGGGTGTAAAGCTGTTATCGGGGTCTGAGACAAGAAGCTCAGTCTCGCGTATACCAGCCCACTGAGCCACAGCGATTTCAATATTACCCTGATGAAGAATCAGCGCATCATCTTCACCCGTTAACTTGTGGAGAAACCTTGAATCAGCAGTTCCGGCAGCCGCAGTTACGGGAACAGCTATACTTCGTTTGTTAAAAGCTCTATTTCCATCCCGAAAATCACTTGAAACAGCAGTCATCCCTGAATATCCCAGCCTGCTGACCGCCTCATCCATGTATGCCTCAAGCATGAAATCAGAACGCATCGCCTCGCGGAATCCCCCGGCATCCAGCAGCAGTTCGGTATCCCGATCTCTTGATTCAAGGGCGGCAGCTACAGCCGATAACCCGGCCGAAGCTCCCGATGGGCAGTCACAGCCCACCAGATAGCCCTCGATATCCGATGTAATCCAGAGGGTAATGGAAGAAGGTTCTTTCGACATCAGTTCCAGCGGCTGAAATAGAAATAAAAAAGTGAATATTGAGAACAAGGAGAATATTGCTTTAAAAAATATGGTTCTTAGTTTTAAAGAAGTCTTTGTTTTCATCTGTGGACAGGATATAACAGTTTTTTAGTAATGAACCAGTGGGCTGTTATTATTGTTAAAGAACTCATCAGGAACCTTCAGCCGGACGACCACGCCGAAACGTGATAAGATCTGAAGCGGACGCCATGCGTAATACGATCGGCCCGACACAACAACGCCGCCCGGCCCTTCTCCGCCGTTTACTGGCGGTACTCATATTTGCAGGCTCGGTCTGCCCTGTCATTGGGCAGACAGGAACAACCGCGAGTACTTCCCCGGCTCCTGCCCCCCTGCCCAACGTCTACTGCTTCAGCGGCAGTCCGCTTCTTCTCCAGGTGAACGTGCCGGACCCGGAGCAGTTACTTGAGTCGATATCCATCGAGTCCGCGACGAGCTCCTTTTCCTACTCGATTACCCGGGTGCTGGACCGCGAGGCGATTCAACTCTACATAAATCCGTTCCTGAGTCCCGGACTCTACGAACTCGAGATTACTCTTCAGACGCAAAGCGGCGCCGAGAGTCAGAGCCGCCTCGACGTGGGTTTTGTAAACTTCATCTGGGGCAGGGATAATCTGAGCTTCGGCAACAACAGCAAGTACATAAGCGTGATAGGCACCTTTGGCGAAATCCTCGGGGAGTGGCTCGATGAGCGGTTCGGTGAGGTGGACGAGGCCGATGTTGTCCTGCTCGTCAATTACATGTACGGGCTCTTTGGACAGAATACCGGGCGCTGCTACGCCTTCTCCGGCACGGAGGTGCGTTACTGGCGCTGGCCCGATCTCCTGCCCTCCTACTACGACTCAGTCCATGATCTCCGGGGCAACATAACGCGCTACCAGCGCGAGATGAACTTCCTCCAGTTTGATATCGTCTTCAATCACTTTTTCGCAGGCCCGGGCAACGAGCAAGTCCAACACGCCATGAACGCTGAGCAGATCGAGGCGCAGCTGGAAGTGATAGAGAGTCACATTGCCGCCGGCGATCCTGTTGCGGTTGGTTTTGCCGGACCGGATCTCCACCACTCCATGCTCGTCTTTGGCTTTATTCGAAATCACACCACAAATACCGTCGACCTCCTTGTGGCGAACAACTGGAAAAATGATGAGAAACTTAATATCCACAGCCGCGATGCTGAGATTATACGGCTCTTCCTTGATCCCGACCGCGAGGGGCCCATTGCACAGTGGCATTACGAGAAAGGCATACGAAACCGCGAAATCGACCGCCTCTTCGTGGTGGACGTACGCCGCGACCCCTACATACACGAGCACGTCCTGCTTGATACGGTAATCACTAAGCTCAGAAACCAGCTGGACAGCGAAGGGCGCGTCATCGTAGTCGTGGAGAATGCAGCAGGCGCACGCGTTGTTGACGGCGATCGCTCCACCGGAAGGATACGGAGCCGGATAACCGAGGAGCTCGAAGAGGTCTGGTACGAGCGCGTGGGAAAGACGTACCGCTTCACCTACCCCGCAGACGCATCCCTCGAGCTCGAGATTGCAGACACCGGCGGCGCGCGTGTGCTCAGCGCGGCTCCCGCATCGGAATCCGGGATAATCATCCCATCTATCCAGGTAACAGAAGCTACCGAAGATGATACAACCGTCACCCGTCGGTTCCCCCTGCCCGGTTTTCCAGTCAGCGATCCTCCAGCTGATGCCACTCGTGCCCCTGAAGAAACCCTGTAACTGACTTATTCTGTCATTGCCCGACAGCTCCAGTGGGTATTAGGCAAAGCTAAATCACCCATACCGCTTAAAATTCTCCGCCTGTTCAAAAATCTCCTGATAAACCTCATCCCGATCCACAGGAGGATAATCATGCTCAGCCAGCAGAATAATTAAATCCACCTTCAGCTCCGCCTTGATATCATTCCGCTGGCTCCAGTCGGTGTACCTGGCTTTATCATCCACAACGCCCTTCACAGCCTTGGCCAGAACAATCAGCTGGTCTTCGGGATATTCAAAATCGTACTTGACGGCTAAAGCCTTCAGGATGTCATAAAAAGCCTTCTCTTCGAAATCGATTCCCATATCCTGAAAGGAATCACGTTCATCCCTCATGGCGAAATACAGGTCCATTATCTCATCGGTGAAATCATCCAGAACTTCGCTCCGCAGGACGTCCGCTTCCTTACGCTCATTGTATTTGTCTACCAGGGATTTGAACTTTTTGGAGAAGTCGAGTCCCATTATCTTGTTCACCTTCTTGAAATCTTCAATGGCCCGGCTCAAGAGTTGCTGTAAAAGTTTGATTTTGGTGTTCGGCAATTTAATCTTATCAATTTTTGCAATGTAATCAGGATCGAAGATATCAAACTCGCTCCCCTTTCCTTCACCCCATTTGAAAATCTCTTCCACCCCATCGCTTTTGAGAGCTTCCTCAATGAGCTCTTTCACCCTGGCATTCATCTGAGCGGTGTCGGGAGCGTTGCCTTTGGTCAGTTTATGAACGATGGACCGGACAGCCAGGTAGAAATGAATTTCGTCCCTCTCCTGCCGGCTGATCTCATCGCTGCCGGAGCAGATGTCGTAAGCGGCCTTCAGGCGCTTCACCAACGCCATATACCTCTTCTCAACCTTATCGGTTATCTGAACAAACTCGGCGGCCATATTGAGGCATTCAAGCTGCTGAAGCGGAGTTCCATGGAAATATTCACCTCTGTCGAACTTATGGAACATTCTGTTCAGCAGATCCAGATGATCCTTAACCACAGTGATGGAAAGGCTGATTTCCTCAAAATTGGTACCCTCAGACTTGGAGAACTGAGCCAGGGCCTTGTTCATCTGACTCTTGATACCGATATAATCCACCACCAGCCCTTTTTCCTTCTCCTCGAACTTCCGGTTCACCCGGGAAATAGTCTGAATCAGGGTGTGCTGCTGTACGGGCTTGTCGATATACATGGTGTCCAGGAAAGGTACGTCGAATCCGGTAAGCCACATGTCCACAACAATGGCGATTTTAAAGTTGGACCTGGCATTCTTAAACTGCCGGTCAAGCTCCTTGCGGTCATCCCTGGTGCCCAGCATATCCCAGAGTTCTTTGGGATCATCCTGCCCCCGGGTCATTACCATCTGGATACGGGCCATGGGCTTGATTTCCTTATCTACACCCTTCTTCACCTCGGTCCACTCAGGGCGAAGTGACGTAATAGATTTGTAAAGCTGCCAGGCAATCTGCCGGTTACTGGTGACGAACATAGCCTTGCCCTTCACCGACGACCCCTCATTCACCCGCATCTCATAATGGTGAACGAAATCATCAGCAATGGCCTGGATGCGATCAGGATCACCTAGAATAGTGTTCATCCGGGTATTGGCCCGTTTACTCTCTCCAACCTGGTATTCACTGGCCCCATCAGCCACACAATCCGCATAATATTTTTCAATATCCTGAAGCTTACTATTGTTCAGGATCACCTTGGCCGCCCGGCCTTCATAAACAATCCGGACAGTAATTTCATCCTTTACCGACTCGGTCATGGTGTAGGCATCCACCACCTCACCGAACACATCCAGTGTGGCATCGATAGGAGTACCCGTGAATCCGACATAGGTGGCGTTGGGCAGTGAATCGTGGAGGTACTTGGCAAAACCAAAGGTTTTCTTCACACCATCGTAAGTGACCCTCACCTTCATATCCACATTCACCTGGCTGCGATGGGCTTCATCAGAGATGCAGATAATGTTTCCCCGCTCGGTAAGAAGATCCGTATCCTCAGTGAATTTATGAATGGTGGTAAGAAATACCCCTCCGCTGTTTCGTCCCTTGAGAAGCTCCTTTAAATGATCTCTATTCTCCACACTGATAACAGAATCATCACCGATGTATCCCTTGGCCCCGGTGAACAGGCCCGAAAGCTGGTCATCCAGGTCGGTACGATCGGTAATAAGCACAATAGTAGGGCTGGAAAATTCAACACTCTTCATCAGAAGCCGGACCAGAAAAAGCATAGTGAAGCTTTTCCCGGAGCCTGTTGCCCCGAAATAAGTCCCCCCCTTACCGTCTCCCTCAGGGCGACGATGCTGCCGGATACTTTCAAATAGCTTGACGGCAGCATAGTACTGAGGATACCGGCAGAGAATCTTTTCTTCCCGTCTGGAAGTATCCGGAAAGAAAATGAAATTCCTGAAAATATTCCGAAGACGGTCCGGATGAAACATTCCTTTAATCAAGGAATACAGGGAATCAATTCCATCACTCTCCACCAGATCACTACCATCACTCTTCCGCCAGCTATAGAAACATTCGTAGGGAGCAAAATTGGATCCCACCTTGTTGTTCACCCCGTCGCTGATGACTCAGAACGCGTT
>JAUUYD010000021.1 GCA_030590585.1 Spirochaeta sp. | reverse complement strand
TATTTTGAATATGTGAAAGATTTCAGTTTTGAAGGTGAAAAACATGACTTCTGGGAATTTGTATATGTTGATAAAGGCGCCATTAACGCAATTGCGGAACAAAATGATCATAACCTTATAAAAGGAGACATAATATTCCATCAGCCGAACGAGTTTCACAAGCTGAGGGCTAACGGCCGAATCTCACCGAATCTCATAATACTTTCATTTTCCTGCAGGAGTCCTGCCATGCAGTGGTTTAGAAATAGAATTCTTCGAATAGGAAATGAACAGAAGAACCTTCTTGCAAGGATATTGCATGAAACAGGAAATGCCTTCTCCTCGAAACTCAATGATCCCTGGCTTGGTTCATTGAAAAGGAACAATGTACAGGTTTTTGCCTCAGAGCAGTTGATTAAAATCTATCTTGAACAATTCCTGATCGGCCTGGAAAGAAGAGGACTGCATATTGTTAATGACAGTGAACCGATTTCTCCATTAAAAGAGAAGAAGGGAAAAGATGCATTTAACAAAGTTGTTGGTTTTTTCGAAGATAATATTGTGGAGATGTTAAATCTGGAGACAGTTTGCAGAGAAACCGGATTCAGCTGTACTTATATAGAAAATATTTTTAAAGAGAAAACCGGAAGAAGTGTTATGGAATATTACAAAACCATCAAGCTTGAAAAAGCTAAAGAACTTATACGCGATGGAGATTATACTTTTACGCAAGTTGCTTCTACACTCAACTACTCATCAATCCATTACTTCTCAAAAGTATTCAAGAAACATATGGGAATGACTCCCACAGAATATGCCTCTTCGGTTAGACTGAGGTTCTAATTTTCCAATATATATTTGGCCGGGAATCGTCATGTCTGAAAAAACAAAAATCATATATATAATGGTAGATCAGCAGCGATTTGATATGATTGGCGCTTATGGACATGATATTGTTAAAACTCCAAATATTGATAGCTTGAGAAACGACGGTATTCTCTTTTCAAACGCGTTTACTCCGACAGCTATATGCGGACCTGCCCGCACGTCTGTATTTACCGGGTGTGTTCCCACCAGGCATGGTGTTGTACGTAATGCTGAAGAAAATATATCCAACAGGGCTTATGCAGACCCTGTACCAGGAATTCCTGTAATAACTGATTTTCTTCAGGATTATGAAAACATATACCTGGGGAAGTGGCATATTGCAGAAACCAAACTTCCCAGGGATTATGGTTTTATTGGGCATAATTTTGCTCACTATGGTTTCCCGGGATCCGGATTATATAAAAATCTTGTTTTCGATCAGAGATCGGGTGAGGAGAATGCTTATCGCGACTGGTTGAAGAAAAGTGGTTGTTGATTGCACATTTTACAGAGTTCAATCAACGTATGCTCAGAACCCGATGTCATAAATTTATATTTAACGGTCCTGCAATTGGAGAACTCTATGACCTGGAAAAAGACCCAAATGAAATGATTAATCACATATCAAATCCGGAATACCGTGATATTAAGAAAAAACTCATAGAGATGCTGTTAAAAGAGATGAAGAAACTGAACGATCCTCTTACCGGGTGGCTCAGTCGTATTAAAGATGTTTATTAGGGATTCATTTCGATTGTGAGTTGTCGGCTACGCGATACGTATCGTTAAAGTCGGACTCCATTTTCCGCTTCCGTGACGGTTGTTGCCTCTGATTCTGTATGTCACCTCTCCTTTCGGGGTGTGAAGGTCGAGATATACCGGGTTGCGGATTGCTGAACTCAGCCTCTTCCATTTCTCATCCCCGGCAGCCCGTCGGATTATTTCATAGCTTTCGGCTCCATTCATCGACAGCCAGCTGATTTGGACGACACCATCTTCCAGAATCTGGTGTATCGGAGGATCCGGCGCAACAGGTACAGGGCCGGAAGGCTCAGGGCCCCCGTCTTCCACAATTTCGATATATTCGTCCTCTTCCTTTTCCAGTCCGAGTTCCTTTCTTCTCTCTTCGGCAAGTTCTTCCACATTCTTGGCGAATCGGGGGTATCTTTGAAGGATGCTGTCGAAGGTTTCCTTGTTCAGTACATAAAGATCGCAATATCCCCGGGCTTTAACGGTTGCGGTTCTCGGGGTGCTGAGAAGAAGGGCAATTTCACCGAAGAATTGACCGGATGTGAGGGTGGCATAGGTAACGGTGCCTTCCTCATTGGTTACATCCACTTCTCCCTGGCTGATGAAGTACATTTCATATCCGATTTCACCGAAAGTAATGACGGCATCACCCGGGGTATATATCACCGGAGTAAGGTTGAGGATGATATCCCGGACAAACTCCCTTGATGCATTTTTAAACAGGGGAATCTTTTCAATAATCTCCCGGTTGAGGAAAAAGGCAACCTGCGTTTTCAGTGATGTGGGAAGATCTCCGAGAATTAATGACTCTTCATATCCCCGGCGGCTTTCCCAGAGATAATCGTAATAATCGTGTATGCGCTTCTGGAGATCGTGGGGTATATCACGGTATTTCAAGAAGGTATCAATATTATCTATCTTTTCCCTGAATTGACTCTTGGCTACATCAATATTGGCGATGATGTTGGCAATATTACCAATGATAAAGCCGTAAATAGCCGCGCCTAAAAGCATGATAAAGATGACATATATAAACTGAGCCGGGTTGGAGGGTGTAATATCTCCATATCCGATTGTGGTAAGTGTGGTAACCGTCCAATAGAATGCTTCCAGGTATACCGCTCCATCTGATGTATAAGCACTGTCAGTGGTGTATTCTCCGACTCCGCCGATGAATATCCATCCGCAGGCCACAACATGCCCTGCTATCAGTATCCAGAATACCAGCATGAACAGTCTCATGAATGCCGGATTGACAAAACAGAGCTTCCGGGCCCGGTTCAATGTTTTTGCGCTGCTGAAAAGCTTGAACAGTCTGGCCAGCCGGAAGTACTTGAATACCCGATTCAGTGCGGAAAATCGGGTGGAAATAAAAATCCAGGTAAAGGGCAGGGTGGCCAGAAGATCGAGGAAGAACCATCTTTTCAGGTAGCGTCTGGCGATGGCTTTACGATCGGTAATCAATTCATGCCGGGAACCATAGGCCGTATTGAACTGGATAAAAATATCCGCGGCAAAGGTGAGAGTTACCAGGATGTCGAAGACGATGAATTGCGGGGTCATCGCCAAATTGAAAACCAGGATTAAGGGTGCCACGATTGTGACTGCTACAGTCACGATGAGTATGTAGACTTCCCAGATTATCTTGAATCTGCTGTCAGGATGTATAATCGGTATTTGCATCGGCGTTCCTACCCACCCTCATCTTCGGCGGACCGATTCTTAAACTTAAGACTTAAACTCACAAAAAAAACGTAAATCGGCACGGACTCGAGCTGTTTTTTACTGTTTTTGGTGTATTTTCACTTGACAGATTGATATTATTGACCTAAAACAATATTGTACTATAACATTAGTACAACTAGTCGATTGTTACATGCTTTTCAATCGGAGAGAGAGTTATGGAAGGCTTGGATTTTATTCTGGATCAAACAAGCGGAGTTCCCTACTACCGGCAGGTGATCAAACAGGTGGAAATGGCCCTTGCCGATGGAAGACTCGGCAAAGGAGTAAAACTGCCGACAGTCCGCAGTCTCGCGGTTCATCTGCAGATTAATCCCAACACTGTGGCCCGGGCCTACAACGAAATGGAGATTCGGGGGATTGTAAATACTCAGCAGGGGACGGGAACATTTATCAGTGATAAACAAATCGACCTCAGTCCTGAGGAGAGAAAAGACATCCTGGATTCTCTTGTCCGCTCATTTCTGGCCAATGTTTCATCTTACGGATTTGTCGTAGACGATATCGTCGGTCATCTTAATTCCATCAAGGAGGATGTGAAAGCATGATTATCAAAAAGCTCTTGCAAAATCAACCTGAACTACAGTTTCCCGATACCAATGTTACTCCGGTGAAGCGTTATCGGGGACATTTCCGGTTTAACACTTTGTCGGTTTTTATCGTCTTTGTTTTCCTGGGAGGGGCATTGGCAGTTCAGGGGCTGAACCCTGAGGCGTCGGCTTTTCTGGCGATCGGCGTTATTGCCGCCGCAGGCATTCTTTTTATCTTGCCATACTGGCCTGTCGTGATAGCGCTTATCGCAGGATTATCTTCTGCTGCATATCTGGTTTCCGGTGAAGGGGGAATCTTGAGTTCCGGGATTCTCGCATTGGGTTTTCTTCTGGCTCCGGGATTTGAGGTAATCAAACAGTGGGACAAGGTTGTTGTACTGCGTCTGGGAAAATTCAGCAGGGTGAGGGGGCCGGGTGTTATGTTTCTCTTTCCACTCCTGGACTCCATCGCCGGCATGGTGGATACCCGAATCCGGGTAACTGATTTTTCGGCGGAGAAGAGCCTTACCATTGATACGGTTCCCGTTCATGTCGATGCTCTGGCGTTCTGGATGATCTGGGATGCCGAGAAGGCAGTTCTGGAAGTACAGGATTTCGAACAGGCTGTAATTTTAAGTGCTCAGACGGCTCTTCGATCCAGTATCGGCTCAAACACTCTTACCTCTCTGCTCTGTGAGCGGGAACGCCTCGGTAAAGAAATTCAGAAAATTGTTGATGATAAAACCAATCCCTGGGGTATCACCATTATTTCGGTGGAGTTTAAAGAAATCATTGTTCCCAAAGAACTTGAGGATGCCCTGAGCAGACAGGCTCAGGCTGAGAGGGAGAGGGAAGCCCGGGTAATCCTGGGATCCACCGAAGCTGATATAGCGGAGTCCTTCAGAAAAGCTGCTGAGGTATATAAAAACGATCCGACGGCTCTTCAGCTTCGGGCGATGAATATGATCTACGAGAGTATCCGTAACAAGGGCGGTCTGGTTCTGGCTCCGGCTTCGGCTCTGGAGACGATGAATCTTGGAACGATTCTGGGAACCGCCGCATATGGAGCAAAGACAGGTGCCACTCCGGAGGTGCTGCCTCAGGAAAAAGGAGAACAGGATGATATCAGTTAAGGATTTGTACAAAACCTACGTTGCGGGGGATAGTAAGGTGAGGGCTCTCCGTGGTGTGTCCCTGGAAATTGAAAAAGGTGAGTTCATCTCCATAGCCGGGCCTTCAGGTTCGGGTAAAACAACATTGCTGAATATTATCGGATGTATCGATTCTGCGGATTCCGGCAGCATCACAATTAATGAAGAATCGGTGATGAACCTGAAAAGGGACGATCAAGCCGCCTTCCGCCGGGATAATCTGGGTTTTGTTTTTCAAAGCTACAATTTGATACCGGTACTCACCGCATTCGAAAACGTGGCATTCAGCCTCAATCTCATGGGTGTGAATGACGATGAAACCAAAGAAAGAACCATGGCCATCCTCAAGGAAGTGGGTCTGGAGGGCATGGAAAACCGCAGGCCCGGTAAACTTTCCGGCGGGCAGCAGCAGCGGGTGGCTATTGCCCGTGCCATAGTTAAACATCCCGAGATACTGCTGGCCGACGAACCCACGGCGAACCTTGACTCCAACACCGGCAGGGAAATTCTGGAACTGATGAAAGAACTCAACGAGAAGCATAAAAGCACCTTTATCTTTGCCACTCACGATCCCATGGTAATGGATTTTGCCGGGCGGCTTGTACAGCTTCATGACGGCGAAATTCAAAGTGATACAAAGAGGTTGCTATGAATTTCCTGCCGAAAATGGCATTTCAGAATCTGGCCCGTTACAAGAAGCGGACCATGATTACCGCCGGTGCCATTGCCTACGGGCTGATGATGTTTATCGTAATGAGATCCCTGCTCACCGGCATAGATATTGAATCGGAAACCAACCTTCGGCTCTACGAGACAGCCACCGGGCGTTTCATGGCTCCGGGCTATTGGGATGACAGGGAAACTTTTCCACTGGAATTATCCTTCGATCCGGATGTTGTTTCTCCGCTTCTGGAGTCCTCGGGAGGAGAATACTCATCCCGAATCAGCTTTGGAGGCGATTTGATTTTCTACAAGGACCCCTTTCCTGAGGACGGCAGCATTCCCGGACGTTTTATTGCCATCGATCCCGTTAAGGATACCGGGGTATTCAAGCTGGAGGACAGTCTGGTTAAAGGTTCCTGGCTCACTGACGGTGAACAGGGGCTGGTTATCGGTCACTGGTTGGCTGAGGATATCGGGGCGGATATCGGGTATACGGTTCTGATTGAAACCCAGACCCGGGATGGTTATGTCCAGGTGTTCGATCTGGAAGTCGTGGGAATCGTTAACTGCCCGAATCCGGAAATTTCCAGGTCCGGTATGTTTCTTCCCCTGTCTGTGGCTGACGAATATTTGGAAATGAACGGTAATGTTACCGAAGTGAATGTGAACCTTGGAACAGGTGCTGCAGCAGATGAAGCCTTTGCAGAGCTGGTGCCCGATGCCGAGACCCTGGGGCTGGAAGCTCTGGACTGGCGTATTCTTGGTGCGGATTTCATTGCGATTTCCAAGGCAAAAGCCGGAGGTACAGGAATGATTATCGTTCTGATTCTCATTATTGCCGGTGTCGGAATTTCCAATACCATGCTCATGGCTGTGTACGAGAGGGTGAGGGAACTGGGTATGATGCGTGCCCTGGGAATGAGGGACCGGGAGATAAGAAAGCTGTTTCTCTGGGAGTCTGCAGGGATTGGTCTGCTTGGGGGTATCTATGGTGTGGGCCTGGGCGCCCTTGCCACCTGGCCCCTGGTGAAGTGGGGAATCGATTATACCTTCCTTCTCCGGGAGGCGAGTTTCGGATACCGGATACAGGGACAGATGTATGGTGTCTGGAATGTTCATAATATGTTTATTGCTTTTGCCCTGGGAGTGGGAATGGCCGTTCTGGTTGCCGCATTCTCAACACACCGTATCCTGCGGCTGGATATTCCCAGCAGCTTGCGGTTTCAGTAGGAGGGATGTGATGAAACTCTATAAAATCGCCTTACGTAATATTTCAAGAAACAAGCGGCGCAGTCTGCTCTCGGGCAGCGCCATCGCCATTGCCGCTTTTGCCATTGTTTTCCTCTTCGCCTTTCTCGCGGGTATGGTGGACGATATGGAACAGAATCTCTGGACCTACATGACCGGTGCTTTTCGGGTACGGAATTTCGAATTTGACAAATATGAACGTCTCAATCCCATGCATCTGGCTATTCCGGATTATGAGATATTGGTACAGGATATTGAAAACGATCCGGCTGTGACGGCTGTAAGTCCCCGTATCAATTTTCCCGGCCGAATACCGATTGGCGGTATCGGCAGTGATGAAAAAGTGAATGTTATGGGTCTGGGTGTGGATTTCAGTCGGGAGGTTTCCTATCAGGATTATGAACGGACCCTTATTGAAGGCCGGTTTCCCGAGGCCGGCAGCAGGGAAGCCCTCATCGGCCGGGCTCTGGCTGAGAAGCTCGGGGTGGACATCGGTGGAAAATTTACGGTTTTATCCCAGTCGGGTTCCCGGGGCAGCAATGCCTACACCTTTACAGTCGTCGGAATTCTGTCCCTTCCCATGCCGGGTCTGGAACAAACCATGGTTCAGGTGCCGCTGGACACCGTTCAGAGATTTCTCTGGCTCCCGGATCAGGTTCAGGAAATACTTGTTAAGGTTGATGAGAAATCGGCTTCACCGAAAGCTGTGGCGGTCCGGTTATCCGAATCCCTGACTTCCGGAGTCGTTTTGAATGTTCTGGAATACAAGGAAGTTAACGGCATGGCCGCCATGATAGATATCGCGGTGAAAATTTATGACATCATCGGCGTTATTTTTTTCCTCCTGGCCAGTACGGTGATTATTAACACTACCATCATGGTGATTTTTGAAAGAATGAAGGAAATCGGAACTCTGGGAGCCATGGGGATGACCGGAAAACAGCTGGTTAAACTCTTCTTCCTTGAAGCCCTTTTCATCAGCATCGCCGGTGCCCTGGTGGGTATTGCCGGAGGAATGATCTTGACAGGTTATTACAGTAAGGTGGGATTTGATGCCATGGCTGAAGCGATGGAAGGAATGGACAATATGGGTATCGGTACGGTTATTTACCCGGTACTGAATTTTAAATCCACAGTGATGGTGTTTGTCTATTCAGTTATTGTGACAGGACTGGCTACATGGTGGCCTTCCCGCCGGGCGGCGAAGATTACTCCGGTGGAAGCATTGCGTCATGTATAAGGAGATGAATATGAAGAAAATTCTGATTTTGCTGACCTTCCTGACGGCGCTTGTAGTGAATACTTTCGCCCAGACGGCACAAGAGGTCATTCAAAAAATGGACGAGATGCAGACTTTTGACACGATGTACTCCGAAGGCACAATGATTACCGAGGATCGATTCGGTGAGAAGCGGAGTACCTACAAATCCTGGTCCAGGGGGTCGCAGGATTTTCTGATTGAGTTTACGAATGTTGAAGAACGGGGACAGAAAATTCTCCGGGTGGATGACGAGCTCTACCTCTTTTACCCGGATGC
The DNA here is from genome assembly GCA_030590585.1 of Spirochaeta sp. The sequence continues at coordinate 4,696 of JAUUYD010000021.1, read as the reverse complement.
CGAGGATATCATCCCCATGCACGGGTCGGCTTTAAAACAGTCCATGTTCGGGGATATTTCCTACGAGGATATCACCGAGGGCCGGGACACCCTGGATAAGTACGACGTGGAGATGATCGGCAGCGAAATGGTGGACGGTGAGGACTGCTGGATAATCGAGATGATCGCCACCAGCCGGGATGTTCCCTACCCGAAGCAGATTGTGAAAGTGGGGAAGACGGATTATGTCCTGAGAGAGGCCGAGTACTATGCCAGGTCCGGCCGGATTCTGAAGATTGTGGATGTTATCAAGGTGGAAAAATTCGGTGACGGCCGTTTGATGATTACCGAGATGGTTATGGAAGACCAGCTCCGCCGGGGATCGAGTACCAGAATGCGCATCGACAAATTGGAAATTGATCCGGATCTGGACAGCGATATATTCTCACTGCGGTCGCTGTATTAGATATGAAATGGAAATGGCTTTTTTACCCGGGGCGGTTCCTGATCGGTTTATTTACTGTTGTCCTTGGTCTGGCAGGGCTTGTTTCCGCTTTCTCTGAAACCGAGGTTCGGACCAATCTTGAGCTCTACAACACGGTTTACCGGGGCCGGAATGATTCCTGGTATTACACGGGGAGCGGTATGGCTGATATTCGTCTGGGTTCGACAGGGAACCGGAATATGCGGGCCGAAGTGGCAGTGGAATTCTACCCGGTGGATCTCAGCGGCGGATCGTCGATGGCGGCTGTTCCGGCATTGAATCTCAAGCGCTTCTGGTTCAAGGCGAATTTCCCTTCCTGGCGGCTTACCGCCGGTAAAACCAAGGTGGCCTGGGGGAATGGATTTGTCTTCAATTCCGGGGATGTGCTTTTCGGGTCACTCAGCCCGTATCTGGACTTTACCCAGTCAACAATCCGGGATGATACGGCGTTTTTGACGGCATTCAATATCCCAACAGGGGATTTCAGCTATATTGAAGGGGTTCTGCTGCCCCCGAGCATTGATTTCAGTTCCGGCTCCCTTGAAGTTCAGACTATCGATAAAACATCCGGGGGACTGCGTTTCTTTGGACGTGCCGGGGGCTGGCGGCTTGAAACAGGTTACCTCTACAAAGGGGATGCCAAAGTGGCCACGGATCTGTTAGGTCATCGTCCTTACTTTTCATTTCACGGCCATGCCGGGGTGGATCTTTACGGCGCGGTGTCTCTGGCCGCAGGGTGGGACAGCGATGCCGGGGTGAACAGGGACAATTGGGATGAGATCAGTAAGACGGTGAATTTCAGCTTCGGGGCTTTCCATCAGTTCCAGACCGGATACGACAGTACCCTCACCCTGCGTTTGGAAACCCTGGTGATGCCCTGGCAGAACTGGAGTGCTCGGGATTTCCAGGATCTTATAGACGGTAATGCCGGGTATTACGGTATCATGATTTATCCCGAATTCACCTGGATGATGCGCTCCACATGGTTTACCAGTGTTCAGTCGGTGATATCCCCGGTTGATGCCTCGGCCCAGATAACCACTACGTTCGGATGGAATGTGTTCCAGGGTTTTACACTGCTGGGATTCGTGGTTGTGAATGCCGGGGACGAAGATGCGCTGTTTGCTTATGATAGAAGCGGGGTATGGCCGGATTATCCGGGTACAACTGATTCCTGGGCCGATTTCGAATTCAACGGAGTCAACATCACCCTTGGTGCCAGATACAGTTATTGATGTGGGAGAATAAGTGAAAAGAACCTGGGTACTCAGCCTGGCATTCAAAAATCTCCTGCGGTATAAGCGGAGGACTCTGATAACCGCCGGTGCCATTGCATTCGGTCTCACCATGTACATCTGGGTAGACTCCATCCTCGAGGGAGCCGCCGATGAATCGGTCCGCAACCTCCGGTGGTATGAAACTGCCGATGCCATGGCTGCCGGCCCGGGATACCTGGAGGACAGGGAATCATTTCCTCTGGATAAATCTTTTGTCTGGGAAAAACTGGCATCCGAGCTTGAGGCGGGGGGAGCATCTGCCGCTCCACGGATTATATTCGGTGCGGATTTGGTGTTCTTTCAGGACCCCTTTCCTGAAGACGGGAATATTCCGGCCCGGGTTATTGCCATCGACCCCAGGCTGGATGGTAAAGTTTTTCACTTGGAAGACACTCTTGTGGAAGGTCGCTGGCTCCGAAAGGGGGAGGATGGAGCCCTTCTGGGAAGCTGGCTCGCAGAAGATATCGGGGCAGAGCTGGGTGCCTTGGTGATTGCTGTTACCGAAACCCGGGATGGTTATGCCCAGACAATTGATCTTGAGATTGTGGGTATTCTTGACAGTCCTAATCCGATCATCAACAGGGGTGGTGTTTATATAACCAGGGATACTGCCGATGCCTATCTGGAGATGGGTGGCGAGATAACATCCCTCTACATAACCTGGCCGGGTGCGGAACTCGGACGCAGCAGAAATCATGGTCTGGTAAAGATTGTGGAGGAAGCGGGTTTGGAGTACTCTCCCTGGGAAGTTCAGGCCGCGGATTATGTGGCGGTAATGGCGGCAGAGCATTCCGGCAGCGGAACCATTATTTTTCTGATTCTTATCATTGCAGCTGTGGGTATTTCCAATACGATGCTGATGGCGGTGTATGAACGCCGCCGGGAAGTGGGGATGATGCGGGCCATGGGAATGGCTGACAGGAGAATCCGTACCATGTTTCTCTGGGAATCCGCAGGAATCGGTGTCATCGGGAGCTTTTTAGGTATCCTGGTGGGAGCATTGGTGAATATTCCTCTTGTCAATCATGGACTGGATTACTCCTCTATCATGCGGGAGGGAAATTTCGGGTACCGGATGACAGGAATATTCTACGGATCCTGGCATCTGCAGGGTTATCTTTTTGCTCTGATACTCGGAGTAGGCCTATCTGTACTCGTGGCCGCTTTGTCCACCAGACGTATTCTCCGCCTGGATATTCCCTCATCTCTGCGTTTTTCCTGATTATTCCCGCTTCTGGTTTCGGAACAGGGTGATTGCAAGGAGTATCGAATTGTATTTCTCTTCAGCGGTATCACTTCTGGAGAGCAGTATGATTGGGCGGCCTGCACCGACAACGAGACCGCCGCCTCTCCATCCGCCAAGATGAACAAGGGATTTTCCAAGAATATTTCCAGCTGAAATATCCGGTGCCAGGAGTATGTCCGCGTCGCCCTGAATCTTTCCTTTGTAATCCTTCAGCCGGCAGGCTTCGGGATTCACGGCAAGATCCAGTGCCATGGGACCTTCCACGATGCACCCGGTGATTTTCCCCTGGTCCTGGAGACGGCTGAGCTTTCCGGCATCCAGGGATTCGGGGATTTTGGGATTTTCTTTTTCCATGGCGGCCAGAACAGCCACTTTGGGTACTCTGATTCCCAGAGCCCTGAATGCCTCAACAGCAGATTCGAGTATGATTTTCTTCTGTAAAAGATCGGGGCTGATATTCATTCCGCCGTCGGTGATGCCCAGTATGTGTCCATCCGGGGCTTCCATCACAGCCAGGTGGGAGAGCAGTTTTCCTCTGGAGAAAACGATCTTTTCCGAGAGAACGGCTTTAAGAAGTACGGCGGTGGAAACCTTACCCTTCATGAGAAGGTCGGCCTGTCCGTCACGAACAGCATCCACAGCTTTCCGGGCCGATTCATCCTCACTATCGGTTTCAAGGATGGAAAAACATTCCATGCCGGCACGGTCTGCACCTTCCATGGCATCAGCTCTGCCGCCTACCAGCAGGGCCTCTGTGATTCCCAGCTTTTCGGAGAGTCTGAGAGACGAAAAGATTTCATCCCCTGATGCTCCGGCTACAGCAACACGGATTCGGGGGCCGTCTCTCAGATCGGATTCAAGGGTTCGGAAAAACATTGCCTGACCAGTCCTCGCATTTTAGTTCTCATTATAGATTATTGTGTGTTCCTTTTTCATATTGGACTCGATTATTTTTCTGTTATTTGTTAGAAAGAATTGTCAGCTCTTTCTAACATCGTTTGTTCGGAGTGATTACATGAAAGGTTTTTTCCAGCTGTTGAATCTGATCGGCGGTGTCGGTGTGTTTCTCGTTGGAATGCGCATAATGAGCGACGGGATTCAGAATCGGGCGGGAAACCGTTTAAAATCGGTTCTTCATACCATGACAGAAAATCGTTTTGCCGGAGTCCTGACCGGTGTAGGTGTGACATCCATCATACAATCCTCTTCGGCGACGACGGTACTCCTTGTAAGTCTGGTAAATGCCGGCCTGATAACGGTAAAACAATCTTTCGGTGTTATTATGGGAGCAAATATCGGAACCACCCTTACCGCATGGATTGTTTCTGTTCTCGGCTTTAAATTTCATATTGCCGATATAGCCCTTCCCGCCATTGCTATTGCTATTCCTTTTTACTTCAGCGGCCGATCCAAACGGCGGGAGTTTGCCGACATCCTCATTGGCTTCGGCCTGTTGTTTCTGGGTTTGAGCTTTATGAAGGATGCGGTTCCCGACATCAAGAATAATCCTGAAGTTCTGGCATTTCTTTCCAACTGGTCTCAGATGGGTTTCGGGTCGACAATGCTTTTTGTAATGATTGGTACACTTCTCACGGTTATTGTGCAGTCATCATCCGCAGCTATGACGATAACTATCACCATGGCTTTTAAAGGGTGGATAGATTTTCCGGTAGCGGCGGCTGTTATCCTGGGAGAGAATATTGGTACCAC
>JAUUYD010000445.1 GCA_030590585.1 Spirochaeta sp. | reverse complement strand
GCTTTCCGATGCATCCGGCTTCGTAACAGGAGTTGTGGTTCCAGTTGACGGCGGTTTCGGGTCTTTCGGGGGAGTATAGGTTAAAGGTTGTGTAATTGAAATATTTAGCCCAGGCTGCGGTCTCCATAGTCCCTCTATTCATTCTTATCTTTTCAGGGTTTCTGCTGAGAAAGAAGGGCCTTATCAATGCCGATTTTGTATCCAAAGGCTCGCAGATTGTCTTTAAACTGGCCCTTCCCGCTCTTGTAATCCGGAGCCTGGCCGTTACAAACCTCTCTGAACTCGGGAGTCTTCCCCTGTTCGGCTCCTACCTCATCGCCTTGCTGATAACAGCGGTGGTTGTTTTGTTGATTTCCTTCTATACGGCCCCTCCTGAATCCCGGGGACCGGTAGTCCATGGCGCTTTCAGAGGCAATGTGGTGATTGTCGGGCTGGCCCTGGTTCAGTCGGCCCTGGGTGATGAAGCTTTTATTCTTGGACTGGGGCTGGTTGCTGTTTTCCTGCCGATTTATAACCTGATGGCATCAGTTGCCCTTTCCCTGCCGTACCGGGGAGAGGGCAGTCCGTTTAAAGGCGTACTTGTCACCATGATTAAGATTCCGCTTATCTGGTCTGTTATCATAGGGGCATTATGGTCCCTCAGCGGATGGCAGATGCCGGTTATACTTGATAGAAGCCTGGATTATTTCGGGCGGCTGGCCCTGCCTCTTGGTTTTCTGACCATAGGAGCGAACTTGAGTATTCACGGCCTGGGTAAACGTTGGAAAGGTGTTGTCGCGGCGGTAAGCGGGAAGCTGATACTCTACCCCCTCCTGGCATTACTGATCGGTACTTGGATGGGTGTTGATACCATGGGGCTGATCGTTCTCTTTCTCATGGCCGGATCGCCCACGGCAATATCAAGTTTCGCCATGACCAAGGCCATGGGACGGGATGCCGATACCGCCGGTGATATCGTTGCTCTTTCAACGGCAATATCGTTTTTTACCCTTACAATCGGGTTAACGTTACTGCTGCCTTTACTGTAATACGGAGAATACGATGATATTAGACGGCCATATCCATATAACAAAGCGATTCAAAAAGGATAATGGATTTACCGAGACCCTGAAAAAGAGCGGTATTGACGGGGGTGTATGTATTTCTCTGCCGCCCGGGAAGTACTCTCTTTCATGGGAAAACCGGCTGAAAGATTTATTTTTATGGATTGACGATAATCCTCTTCTATTCCCCTTCTACTGGGTAGATCCCCTGGAAGAAAGTGCAGCGGAGCAGATACAGGGTGCCTCAGAGCTGGGAGTAAAAGGGATTAAAATAATATGTGAATCATTCTATCCCGGAAATGAGAAGGCCATGAAGATTTATGAGCAGTCCGCTTCACTGAATCTTCCAATCCTTTTTCATTCGGGTATCCTCTGGGATGGAAAGGTTTCTTCAAAGTTCAACCGACCTGCTGGTTTTGAAGTGCTGCTTGATGTGCCGAAATTGAGGTTCTCAATGGCGCATATGGGGTGGCCCTGGATTGATGAATATCTTGCTGTATACGGAAAGTTCCTGAATAGCCGAAGTGTACATTCAAAAGAGACCCCTGAAATGTTTATTGATACAACACCCGGTACCCCTGAAATATACAGGGATGAGGCTTTAACCAAGCTGTTTAAGATCGGTTATGATGTCTCCGGCAATGTCATTTTCGGATCGGACAGCAGTACAGACAACTATAACGGTGAGTGGGTGAATAACTGGATTACTCTGGATAACTCCATACACCGCAGGAATAAAATCAAGGAAGATACCATTAGAAAGATTTACCATGACAATCTTCTCAGATTTATTTCAGGTGAGAGGAAACAGTATAAAGTGTTGAAAGCTGGCGTAAGTTGAAGTGGGAGATAGTCAGTCTGTTGCCGCAGCTGTAATTACTTTTCAGATCGTTCCATTTTCAAGGCGGCATTGTAGAGGGCATTGAACTTCTGATGGTTCTTTTTCATGGTTTCGCTGTGATTGGGATTAAATCTTCGGTTTTTTTGGATGACCTCTTCATTGGCATTTTCGAAACTGTTATACAAATCGTCGTCGACAGCTCCAATAATTGCCGCCCCTAGACATGTGGCTTCACTTTCTATCGGGACTTCAATCGGGGTATTTGTCACATCAGCTAGAACCTGGCAAAGATAATCACTCTTGGCTCCGCCGCCTACAGCAATAATACGATCTATGTTTAAACCATTCGAGGTGATTTCCTGAATATTTTTTGCCAGAAGATGGCCCATGCCTTCCATCACGGCGTTGGCAAGATCAATAGCATCATGTCTGCCCCGTAATCCATAAAACATTCCGGATGCATCAGGATCAAAGTCAGGGGTATTTGAACCTGTGATGTAGGGAAGAAAGATAATCTCATTCGGGTAATCTCTGCTGGAAGCAAGGGCGTCAATTTCCTGAAAGGAGTACTGCTTCAGAAAGTTGTTTTTAAACCACTCCAGGCAGAAACCGCCGCTTTCCGCTACCGGAAGGTACACATAGGTTTCCTTCCTGAAACCATAATGCAATGCGAGCTTGCCTTTATCAGGCAGGGGAGGCTTTGTCATGGTTGCCAGGGCCATTACGGTACCTATTGATAAGGTGATGATTCCCTCTCGAGCGTTCCCTGTCCCGATCATAGCGGCGAAGTGGTCCAGGGTACCGATATTCACCCGGATATTTATTGGTAAATCAGTCTTCTTTGCAGTTTTCCCGGTGATTTGGCCCAAACAGGTACAAGGTTCGACAAGATCCGGTAGCTGCCCGGGGTGAATACTGCAAGCTTCCAGCATTTCGCCCCAATATTCCTTTTTTCTGATATCGAAGTAGGAGGAAAAGGTAGCTATGGAACGATCGGCCACCAGCTCTCCAGTGAGACGATATGCAATATAGTCTTTGAGAAGAACATAATGAGCGGCTCTCGAAAACAGGTCGGGCTGATTTCTCTTTAACCAGAGAATCTTTGTTGCCGGCCATGTCGGGATAATTGCCAGTTGACCGGTTCTTTTGTAGTATTCACCGGAATCAATGATGCTGTTCAGATGCTCACATTCCCCGGCAGAGCGTTCATCCATCCATGAAATACAATTCATGAGCGGATCCATCTTTTCATCAAGCACAACCAGGGATTCGGC
>JAUUYD010000194.1 GCA_030590585.1 Spirochaeta sp. | reverse complement strand
GTTTTGTTGAGAGACTGGAGAGGGCCTTTATTTCCTATCTGCATGAATCACACGGAATTGAAGCCCGGCATGATGATGAACACACCGGCGTCTGGGTGGGAATGGATAAGATTACCGCAATCGGCATCGCACTGAGAAAGCGGGTAACCCTTCATGGATTCGCCTTCAATGTGAATACCGACCTTTCTCACTTCAACTGGATTGTTCCCTGCGGCATCGCCGACGACAGCAGAGCTGTAACATCCCTGGAGAAGCTGATAGGCCGTCCTGCTGATTTTGATGCTGTGGCAGATGGTGTCGCATCAGTGGTCAGTAAGGCTCTGGGCTATGATATTTCCTGAAAACACCCGTTTTTGGGAAACTGTTTTGACAAAAACGTTAGAAAATGGCCTAAACGTACTTTCCGTAGCTCTTAAGCAGCAGAAAACTCTCGGTGGCACTCACATCATCAACTCCGGCCAGCTTCCGGGTTAGAAAGTCCACCAGACCGTGGTTGGAGTCCACCAGCACCTCGGCCATCAGATCGTAGCGGCCTGAAACAATGGAGACCGCAAGGACATGGGGGAGCTCGGCGATTTGCCGGGCTTATTTTTCCAGAAGGGATGCCCGGGAAACATTGACCGCCACCAGGGCAACCTGCTGATTATCCAATGCATCGGGATTTCATTGACTCTTTCGGTTATAGTGGTGGGCAAATGACTGCACGACACCCTTTCCACCTGATGGCCAAACCTATCGGACCCCTCTGCAATATCCGCTGCGAATATTGTTTCTATCTGAGCAAAGAGGAACTCTTCGGCAGCAAGAACCGCTCGGAGTACGCCATGAAAGAGGATGTGCTGGAAACGTATATCCGGCAGTACATACAGGCCCAACCGGAAGGAACACCGGAGATTACATTCGCCTGGCAGGGCGGTGAGCCGACGTTGCTCCCCCAGGCTTTCTACGAGAAGGCGGTGGAATTCGAGAAAAAATACGTCCCGGCGGGAATGAAAGTGCAGAATGCCTTTCAGACCAACGGTATCCTGGTGAGCCGAAGCCGGGCCGAATGGTTTGCAAAGAATAATTTTCTCATCGGCATCAGCATTGACGGACCTGAGGATCTTCACAATCGCTACCGTCTGGACCGGGGGGGGAAGGGTACTTTTAAGGAAGTGATGGCGGGGCTTGAAAATATGAAGTCCGCCGGTGTGGAGTTCAACACCCTTACCGTCGTGCAGAACGACAATGCCGAGCACCCTGAAAGGGTTTACGATTTTCTTAAAGAAATCGGGTCCCGGTATTTCCAATTTATCCCCATCGTGGAAACCCTCCCGGGGACGGAGGGCGGCGTGTCGAACCGGAAGGTGTCATCCCGTACGGTGTCGCCGGTGCAGTGGGGCCGCTTCATGACCGGGATATTCGACCGCTGGGTGAAAAGTGATATCGGCGAGGTGTATGTTCAGCATTTCGACATGCTTCTGGGGCTCCATGCCGGTTATCCGTCCAGTCTCTGCGTTCACGCCGAAACCTGCGGGAATGCCATGGCCATCGAGCATGACGGGTCGGTGTACAGCTGCGATCATTATGTAAATCCTGAATACCGTCTGGGAAATGTAATGGATGAGGATCTGGTTCAGATTGTCTCGAAGCTGAAGCAGATCCAATTCGGCCTGGACAAAAGGGACGGGCTCCCCGGCAAATGCCGTGCCTGCCCCCATCTTCAGCTCTGCCGGGGGGGCTGCCCCAAGGACCGAATTGTTGAGATGCCCGGTGATGAGTACGGCGGGAAGCTCAACTGGCTCTGTGAGGGATATTATGCGCTGTATGAGCATACGGCGCCTCACTTCCGGGCCATGGTTCAGACCCTTCACCGGCGGATGCCCGCCGGTGAATTCCGTCGTTTTTTCATTGTGGATGATGATCGGCGGCCCGGGCGGAACGAGAGCTGCCCTTGCGGTAGCGGCAGGAAATTCAAGGTCTGCCATGGGCGGAATCCTGCAGTTTGACAGTGGCGTGCGGGTTAGCCGGTAACATGTACTCAGGCTGAATAGTTTTCCAATAATATCATCCCTTCTGTCCTTATCGTGAAGTATCTTCGCATCCAGCAGGTGTCTTTCCAGAGAATTAACAAGATTCCCCGGAAAAATCGTTCGTCAATCCTTCCTGCCCTTACCAGAACGGACCGTGTTGATAAAATTCTTAGAATTAATATCTTTAATCCTGAGGGTGAGGCATGAATGTATTTGGACCGGATCTCTGATGAGGTAATTCGAAGTATTGACCCCGTTCAAAGCAAAAGGTTATTGTTTTATTCATGAGAAGAAATATCGTTCATATCGGGGCTGGTCAGCTCCATTACGAGATAAGGGAAATCGTCCAGACTGCTCACGTTCTGGAAAAACTGGGAACCAAAATCATATGGGAAAACATTGGCGATCCCATACATAAGGGCGAACCCATGGCCGACTGGATCAAGGAAATTATCGGCTCTCTGGTGAGTGAAAACTACAGCTATGCCTATACCGCATCAGCAGGAGACCCGAATACCAGGGCATTTCTGGCCGATATGGTGAACACCCGGGGCGGTGCTCAAATTGGTCCCGATAATATTCTCTTTTTTAACGGACTGGGAGACGCGGTATCAACGCTCTTTTCTCATCTCAGGCGGGAAGCCCGCATCCTCGGACCATCCCCCGCCTATTCTCCACTTTCCTCGGCGGAAGCATCACATTCGGGATATGAACATCTCACCTACAGGCTCGATCCGGAAAGAGGCTGGCAGCCCGACCTGGAAGATATCCGGCTTAAAGTAAAATACAACGACTCGATTGCAGGAATATTGCTCATCAATCCGGACAATCCCACCGGCACCATCTACCCCCGCTCCACCCTGAAGGAAATTGTTAAAATTGCCGAGGATCATGAGCTCTTCGTACTTTGTGATGAAACGTATACCAACATCGTGTACCCCGGAAATAAAACCGCATCATTAAGTGAAGTGATCGGTGATACTCCGGGTATCGCACTGCGGAGCATCTCCAAGGAATTTCCCTGGCCAGGCGCCCGATGCGGCTGGATGGAAGTGTTCAATCAGGATAGAGATGATGTTTTCAACCGATATATCATCAGCCTGCTGGATGCCAAACGGCTCGAGGTCTGCTCCACCACACTGCCTCAACTGGCGATTCCCCGTGTTTTTTCCGATTCCCGATATCCCGGACATCTGAAACGCAGAGCTGCCATGTTTTCAGACCGTGTCGATGAAGCGGTCTCCATACTTTCAGAGGTTCCGGGGATTACAGTTGTAAAACCCGGCGGAGCTTTTTATCTGACTGTCGTATTCAATGCCGATCTTCCAGAGGACGGTTCACTTCCCCCAATTTCCAATGCAGCCGTTGCAGAAAAAGTGACTGAAATTACCGCCAATGTCACTCCGGACAAACGTTTCGTTTACTGGTTGCTTGGCGCCACGGGCATCTGCACTGTGCCCCTGAGCGGATTCTGCACTGAACTTCCGGGATTCCGTGTGACGCTGCTGGAAAATGATGATGTGATACGACGTCAGACCTTCAAGACCCTTGCAAGTGCGATCGGGACCTATTTGAACACTTATGACTTGAAGGTCCATTAATACGAATGATAGTGGAAAATTAATCTGAAGCAGCAAGGTCCATAATGGGTAAAAGAGGGGAAGAATACTTCGAATTCGATTATAGAAAACTTCAACCCATTCCTGTATTGCTGAAACAGCTTCAAGACGAGTCTGAAATCGACGGTGATGTCCGAATGGTTCCCATCGCCTTTTAAGAATGCCTCTACACCCCATAAACCGAAATGCACCGCATCTGGTATGGCGAAAACTCCCCCACTGCATGTCGTGGTCGACGGGAGCTACACCAACCGCAGGATGCTGAAAAAACTCCCTGTAGAAACAGTTCTGATCGGGCGCATACGCAAAGACGAAAGCATTCCGTGGATTAAGATCAAAGCCTCGGCTTATGGTAAGCAACGCACTTTTAGAGTAAAGACACTCGCCCCCCTGCGCTGGAGAGCGGCCGGAGAGATGGATTTGAGGTTGGTTTTTATTACTCCGGTGATGTACCGGATTAATCCCCAAGGTAAACGGCTCTACCATCAGCCCGCTTATCTTTTATGTACCGATCCAAATCTTCCCTTGAAGCAAATCCTTCAGGAATACATCTGGCGATGGGACATCGAGGTGAACCATCGTGATGAAAAAATAATCCTCGGTGTCGGGCAGGCCCAAGTGCGTAACATCAATTCCGTTGAGTCTGTTCCGGCCGCCGTAATTTTGCGTCTCACGTCAGATGGTCAATGAATTGATCCGTGAGCGTCGCGCGCTAAGTCCAGAGATGGCACTTCGGCTTTCCCGGCTTTTTGGTAATTCTGCTGAGTTCTGGCTTAACGCGCAGCGTGCGGTGGATCTTTGGGATACAGCCCAGGCCTCCGGTTGCGATATCGAGCGTATTGAGCTTTTGATTGTCGCATAACAACAGCATCCACCGGACAACGAAGCGGTTCCATCAATCGCTGGACTACAGAACCCCAGAGGAGATGCACCGTTCATTCGTCCCAGAGAACCCACTGCCGTTGGCAGCGTAGAAATAAAATGGAAAACAGGTATTAACTTAAGCATGATGCATTCCCTCAAGCGGCGTCACTGGAGAATCAGAAGGTATAACCGAGACGCAAAGCCGGCTTGAAAGCGTATACCGCACCATTAATGGTGTCACTCAGGATACTGCCGAGCAAGGGCGGTGTTCCGGTTATCGGGTAATCGGTCTGGTACCAGTCGATGGATAAATCCAGCGTCATATGCCCCGGACCCACCCGGACGAATGGGAAACGGAATCCTATCGTGAGGGCCAGTGATGCGGAAGCGGGATTCCGTATGATATCCACGTAATCCGGATCTCCTGCGGGCAATACCATATGTTGGACCAGAAAACTTACGCCTGGCCCGAAATAGAGCCACCAGAGTTTGTACAATACGTATGCATTGATGTTCAGGTTACCGTATTTAAAACCGTAATCCACGGTCGTTTTCAATCCAAGCCCCAGGAAAGGATTAGGTTGATAATCCAGCTGTATGCCTCCGGTGAAGTGCCATTGGTACCAGTTGATACCAATACCGGCTTGAATGGTAACCTGAAAAGTATCCCTCGTGTACGGGATGTAGGTCTTGTTCCCGCCTTCACTCTCTGCCAAAAATTCCTCGTCTTCCGTATCCGCCCCGAAGGCGGTGATACAGGATATGAGCGATAGTACGATGGCAATCAGGATTATTCGGTACTGTTGATTCATGTCTTACTCCTTTTCTCCGACGATTCTGATAGGGAACGGCGCCGTTTCCGAACCGGCGTAAAGCGAGCGATGGGGGAATGGGATTTCGATGCCCTCTTCAT
>JAUUYD010000239.1 GCA_030590585.1 Spirochaeta sp. | reverse complement strand
GGTGCATTCATGGACCGCAGCGTCCTGGAAGGTGATCCCCATTCCCTTATCGAAGGTATGGTTATCGCCGCCTACGCTGTTGGTGCCGGAATGGGTTATGTCTATGTCCGGGTGGAATACCCTCTTGCCGTCGCAAGGTTGAACAAGGCTATTGAGATGGCCACTGAATACGGTCTTTTGGGAGAAAACATCCTGGGAACAGGTTTTAATTTCAATCTGGATATCAGAATGGGATCCGGTGCTTTTGTCTGCGGCGAGGAGACCGCTCTGATTGCGTCGGTTGAAGGCAGACGGGGAGAACCCCGGCCGAGACCGCCGTTTCCCGCGGTAAGCGGTCTTTGGGGTAAGCCCACACTGCTCAACAATGTTGAAACATATGCCAATGTCGCACCGGTTATCGATACCGGCGGCGCTTTTTTTGCTCACCGGGGAACAGAAGACAGCAAGGGAACCAAGGTATTCGCCCTGGCGGGAGCTATTGAGGATTCCGGTCTGGTTGAAGTTCCCATAGGAACCAAGCTCGGCGAGCTCATCTATGATATCGGCGGAGGCCTTAAAGACGGCAAGAATTTCAAGGCAGCCCAGGTAGGCGGACCCTCCGGGGGATGCATACCCAAATCAGGTTTGTCGGTTTCGATGGATTATGAATCCCTCAAGGAGTGGGGTGCCATCATGGGATCCGGCGGTCTTATCGTTATGGACGATGACTCCTGTATGGTGGATGTGGCGCGGTTTTTCCTGGAATTCGTTCAGGAAGAATCCTGCGGAAAATGCGTCCCCTGCCGGGTGGGAACAAAAAGAATGCTGGAAATCCTCGAGCGAATCGGAGCCGGCCTCGGAGTTGAAGGGGATATCGAAACTCTCATCGAGTTGGGAGAAAGTATCAAAGATACGGCCCTCTGCGGTCTGGGTCAGACAGCACCTAATCCAGTACTTTCGGCAATTCGCCATTTCCGTAACGAATTCGAGGAACACATCAGGGATCGGCACTGTGCCGCCGGTGTATGTGCCGGTCTTGTCAGAGCACCCTGCCAGAGTGCCTGTCCTGCGGCGGTGGACGTCCCGGGTTTTGTATCCCTGGCCGGAGAAGGCCGATATGCCGAAGCCTTGAAACTCCACAGGGAGAGAAATCCCTTTGCTGCAATCTGTGCCCGGGTTTGTTTTCACACCTGCGAAGACAAGTGCCGGCGTTCATCCCTGGATGAATCGGTTGCTGTCAGAAGTGTGAAACGATACATGGTGGATCAGGAAGTTACGATACAGCTGCCCGATGTCCGGGAAGACAAAGTAGCTGCCGCAAAGAAGATCGCCATTGTCGGTGCCGGACCCGCGGGTCTCTCATGTGCCTACTTTTTAACCAGACTGGGTTACAAACCCACCGTTTACGAATCAGCTTCCCGTCCCGGTGGAATGCTCGTACAGACCATTCCCGCCTATCGACTGCCCAGGGAAACCCTGGCCAGGGAAATCCGGATGATTGAAACCATGGGGACACAAATTCTTACCGATAAGACACTGGGTAAAGATTTTACACTGTCGGAACTCCGTGAAGAGAATGACGCGGTGTTCCTGGGAGTTGGTGCCCCCGGAGGAGTTCCACTGGGACTCCCTGGTGAAGATGCTCCGGGAGTCACACAGGCTGTAGATTTCCTGAGAACTTACAACCTGCGGGGATCTGTTGATGTCGGGAAGAATGTCGTTGTAATCGGCGGTGGAAACGCGGCGATTGATGCCGGTAGAACGGCCCTCAGACTGGGAGCTGAATCGGTAACTATCGTGTACCGCCGGGGACGAGATGAAATGCCGGCTTACGCTGAAGAGGTGGATGAGGCCATACAGGAAGGTGTGGTTCTCCGCTCCCTTCTGCAGCCGGTGGAAGTTGTATCAGGCAGCGGCGGAAAAACGGAAAAACTGATATGTCTTCCCATGCACCTGGGAGATTTCGATTCCTCGGGCCGCAGGGCTCCGAAAGCGAACGGCCGGGACAAAACCATCAACCTTCCTGCGGACCAGATTATTCTGGCCATCGGTCAGAGACTGGATGCCGCCGGAATCATCGGAAGCGAAGGCCCTGCCCTGGACTCACGGGGATTTATTAAAGCCGATCCTGTGACCGGTGCCACCAATCTGAAGGCGATCTTTGCCGGGGGAGATGCGGCGGAAGGCCCCTCATCGGTTGTAAAGGCCATCGGAGCGGGAGAGCGGGCCGCTGTCGGAATCGACGCCTTGCTCAGCGGGGAGGAAGACCGGGCGTTCTGGCGATGGGAAAAGGAAAATGACACCAGTTACGACCCTGATGCCGATCCGGTGCCCTATCCCCGGGAGAAGATGAAAGTCCTGCCCCAGAATCGGAGACGGCACAATTTCGAGGAAGTGGAACAGCCCTGGACGGAGTCGGTGGCCCACAGGCAGGCACATCGATGTCTGCGCTGTGACTATGGTAAAAAAGTTAGAACAAAGGAAGAGTCTCATGCTTAATATCACAATAGACGGGATAGCCCTTGAAGTACCGGAAACAGATACAATACTCACTGCGGCGAAAAATGCCGGCATCAATATCCCGACGATGTGCTGGCTTGAAGGTCACTCTCCCCTTGGAGCCTGCCGGGTCTGTACTGTCGAAGTTGCCGGAGCACCGACTCTGGCCGCGGCCTGTTCCATGCCGGTACGGGAAGGTATGGAAATCCTGACCAATTCCAAAAGAGCCCGGAATGCCAGGCGTACGGTTGTTGATCTTCTGCTCTCCGAACACGAAGGGGAATGCACCACCTGTGAACGGGGCCATGACTGTGAACTGAAGGAACTTGCAGGAAATCTGGGAATCAGAGAGATTCGCTATCCCGGGGAAACTGCAGGGGGAGAGATTGATATCAGCACTGCTTCCCTGGTTAGAGACTCAGCCAAATGCATTAAATGCCGCCGCTGTATCACAGCCTGCACCAGTATTCAGGCCATCGGCGCAATAGCCCCTCAGGGACGTGGTTACCACACAGTCATCGGTCCGGCCTTTGCCGCCGGTCTGGATGGTGTTTCCTGTGTTCAATGCGGTCAGTGCGCTGCAGTCTGTCCTGTTGGCGCTATCACCGAACGCTCCCATATCGAACAGGTGGAAAATGCCCTGGATAATCCGGACAAGCATGTTGTTGTCCAGACCGCACCGGCCATCCGCGTGGCCCTGGGCGAAGAGTTCGGTCTGCCTCCAGGCACACAGGTTACCGGAAAGATGATTAGCGCTTTACGGCGTTTGGGGTTCGACGCGGTGTTTGATACCGACTTTACCGCCGACCTCACCATCATAGAGGAAGGTACCGAGCTTCTTACCCGTTTGAAAACCGCCTTGAAGGACGGCGGCAAGGCCGCGCTTCCCATGTTCACCAGCTGTTCTCCGGGGTGGATTCAGTACGCCGAATACTACTGGCCTGAGATGCTGGAGAACCTCTCCACATGCAAGAGTCCCCAACAGATGTTCGGCGCCCTGGCAAAAACCTATTACGCCGATAAAGTCGATATCGATCCCAAAGACATGGTGGTTGTTTCGGTTATGCCCTGTACCGCCAAGAAGTTCGAAGCCGCAAGGGAAGAGATGAACTCCAGCGGATATCAGGATGTGGATTACGTACTGACAACCCGGGAACTGGCGTCCCTTATCAAACGGGCCGGCCTCAAGCTTCCTGAACTTTCCGATGGTAAAATGGATGATCCTCTTGGAATCGCGTCGGGCGCCGCGGATATCTTTGCCAATACAGGCGGTGTCATGGAAGCCGCCCTTCGAACCGTATGGGAAATCGTCACCGGTACTCCCCTGCCCATGGAGAACCTCCATGTAAAACCTCTGACGACTCTGGAAGGTGTAAAAATAGCCGAAGTCACCCTCACCGGCTGCAGAAAGGAATGGGATTTCCTCGAGGGTGTGACAGCCCGGCTGGCAGTAGCCCACAGCCTGTCCAACGCGGGAAAGCTGCTTGAAATGGTAAAAAGCGGAGAAGAAAATCTCCATTTTATCGAAATAATGACCTGCCCCGGCGGGTGTATCGGTGGTGGAGGACAGCCGCGGTTCACAACTGAAGAGGTCCGTAAGGCACGTATTAATGCAATTTTCGCAGAAGATGAGGGCAAGGAGCTTCGAAAATCTCATGACAATCCGGCGGTTAAAACTCTTTACGCTGAGTTCCTTGGAGAACCTCTGGGGCATAAATCGCATGAACTGCTGCACACCCATTACCATCAGCGGGAGAAGGTAAAAGTTTAATTCGGGATCGTTCCTCGGGGAAGGACCATGTTGTACGACCCTCAATCTCTACCGCCGGGCGGGTGATGCATTATACTGATGCCATGACATTCGAAGAATACATACAGGCCTGTGACAAGGCCGGCGAGTCCCGGTCCTGGCCCGATAACTGGCCCGAACTGCTCAAATCCCTGGCATTGGACCGGGCCGGCGACTGGAATGGCGCTCATTCCATTGCCCAGGAGGTTTTGAGTTCACAAGGCAGCGCGGTTCATGCCTACCTCCACCGCAGGGAAGGCGTACAGTGGAACGCCGAATACTGGTATAACCGGGCCGGGCGATCGCCTTTCACGGGTTCACTTGATGATGAGTGGAAAGCTCTGGCTGAAGAACATTTGAATTGACCTCTGCCGCGCTGAAGGAAACAGACCTTTATCCACCCCTGAAAGCCTGGCTCGAAGCCCAGAACTACGTCGTCCGGGGAGAGGTGGGGCACTGCGATCTGGCCGCGGAAAAGGACGGTGAACTGATTGCGGTAGAACTCAAGCTGCGCCCTTCCCTGGCCCTTCTGGCCCAGGCGGCGGAGAGGCAGGAATATGCCGATTCGGTATACATCGCTCTGCCGGCCACCTCGGATCGACCGCGTCCGCCCTCCTCCCGCAGCCTCC
>JAUUYD010000007.1 GCA_030590585.1 Spirochaeta sp. | reverse complement strand
GGAAGCTCTTTCCATGATGCTGGAAGCCGGGGAAACCTCTCTCGAGGCGGTATCTCCTGCCGGCCGGCGGATCGGGAAGCTCACTATGGAAGATCTTCTGGAAAGTGCTGCGGGAACTCAAGCCTCGTGAAGCGCTGGACAGGACCGGCTCTGGGGCTGGTCTGTATGGCTGTACTCTTTACTCCCGGCATCCTGGATCCCGTATTGCGTTTTCTTTTTCCCGAAGCCGGGGAATGGGTGTTTCCCCGCTCTTCCCTTCTTTCACTTGCGGCGGTGCATCTGCTGATATCCTTAACCGCCGGTGTTATAGCCGCTGTTATCGGTATAAGTCTGGGTATTGCGGCAACCCGCCCTGGAGGCCGGGCGTTCCTGCCCCTGATTCGGGATGTCTCATCTCTGGCACAGACCGTACCCCCTGCGGCGGTACTGGCACTGGCCATCCCGTTTCTGGGATTCGGTTTCGAGCCCGTGCTGCTGGCACTGGTTCTCTACAGCGTTCTGCCGGTTCTCAATAATACACTTACCGGCCTGGAAACTCTTCCTGAGCCTGTTCTGGAAGCCGCCAGAGGGATAGGTATGAGCCGTTTTCAGGTGCTCATACGGGTGGAACTGCCTCTGGCCCTTCCTGTCATCGGTACGGGAATCCGCACCAGTGTGGTTATCAATGTGGGAACCGCCACTATCGGTGCACTGGCAGGGGCAGGAGGACTGGGTTCACCCATCGTGGCCGGCCTGATACGGGACAATCCCGCCTGGATTTTCCAGGGAGCTATGGCATCAGCCCTGCTGGCTCTGATGCTCAATGCTCTTCTCAAGGCCGCCGAGAAGCAGCTGCAGCCGGTGAGCATGAGAGAGACCCGGGAATCCCGGCAATATTAACAATAGGAGCATCATATGAGCCGCCCCGACACCCTTGAAAATTACGATCTCATTATTATCGGTTCAGGACAGGCCGCATCCCCTCTGGCCCGGGATGCAGCGGCGGCGGGATGGAAAACTGCCGTTATTGAAGAAGACCAGCCCGGGGGAACATGCATCAATACCGGCTGTACCCCGACTAAAACCCTCGTGGCTTCTGCCCGGGCGGCGTATATGGCTCGAAACAGTGCTCGATGGGGAGTGAATACTGATGCCGCCGCGGCAGATGTTATTGTCGATTGGCCGGTAATCCGGGGGCTTCGGGATAAGATTGTGGAAGATTTCAGATCGGGTTCCCGTCGGGGACTCACCGGAACCGACGGCCTGGACTATATTGAGGGACACGCATGTTTTACCGGGCCCGGAGAGATTGAAATTATTCCCGGCAAGACGGCGGGTAATTCGCCCCACAGACGAATAAAAGCCCCGAGAATTGTTCTGGATGTTGGCGGAAGTTCTCTTATGCCGGACATCCCGGGCCTGGATTCGGTCAATTGGGTGGATTCAGCAGGAATACAAACCCTCGATGAGCTTCCAAAACGGCTGATTGTTCTTGGCGGCGGCTATATCGGGCTGGAATTCGGACAGATGTTTCGGCGTTTCGGATGCGATGTCACCATTGTCCATCGGGGGGCTCATCTGCTTTCCAGGGAAGATGAAGATGTGGCCCGGGAGATGGAGAAGATACTCACCGCCGAGGGAATACAGCTAATCACCGGGGCCCGCCCTGCAAAATTTGAGTCGGCCTCCGCGGCCTCAGGCAGGGACTTCACCCTCACCATTGAAAAAAGCGGGGGTAGTTCAGCCGCATCCATCACAGCCGATCTTGTTCTCATTGCCGTCGGCCGCAGCCCGAGAACCCATGAATTAGGCCTGGAAGCAACCGGTATCGATACTGACAAAAGGGGCTTTATCACCGTTGATGACAGCCTGGCCACATCCGCAAAGGGTGTCTGGGCCGTGGGTGACTGCAAGGGCGGCCCGGCCTTTACCCACATCGCCTACGATGATTACCGCATCCTCCGGGACAGCTGGTTCGGCAGCGCCGGCAGCTCATCAGGCGGCGATTTGCCTGCAGGTAGAACACTTCGGACCGGTATCTCAGGCCGTCCTGTTCCCTACACCGTTTTTACCGACCCCCAGCTGGGCCGCATCGGTCTTTCGGAAAAGGATGCCGAGGCAGCCGGAATTGCATTTGAGGTGTATTCCATCCCCTTCACCTGGGTGGCCCGGGCTCTGGAAGCCGGAGACACTGCCGGCCTGATGAAGATTCTGGCCTCACCTTCCGACGGACACATACTCGGCGGAGCGGTGCTGGGCATGGAAGGAGGTGAGTTGGCCACGATGCTGCAGCTGGCAATGGCCGGCGGCCTCACCATCTACGATCTGAAAGATACCATCTTTCCCCATCCCGGTCTGGCTGAGGCTTTTAATAACCTTATTGCTTACGGTAAAAGGACATAGATTCATGTCAAAACCGGCAATCTTCATGCGATGTCTGTGGATGGAGCTCTTCAATCCGACTATCTACTTCGTCAGTCTGATTGTCGGTGCCCTCATCAACCTTCTCCAGAGCGGAATGTTTTACTACTCCTGGGTGCCCTTTGTTATTCCCTTACTGGTTCAGATTCTAACCCGAGCCTGGCTGAGTTACAGAAATAGAAACAATGAAAGACTCATGTCCATATCCCGGGAGCGTGATGAGCCTTCATTCATCTGTGATATTGAAGGAAATTTTCTGGTGACCTCCGGCCGCCCGGCGAATTATCTGAAACGCGAAGGTATCGACAGCCTCGCAGAGCTGTTCGGGGGGAATTTCCAGGCCGATCCCCAAATCCTGGCAGATGCCCTGATCGCCGGGAAGGTTATCGAGCTTGAAAGCCCGGTACTCAAGAGGCATTACGCTGTTCGCAGCCGTAAATCCATCGAGGGCTGGATGATCTGGCTCATCGATGTTACCCAACGGCGACAGCTGGATAAAAGGCTGGAAGGGATCGACAAATTCAGGCAGTACATCCTGAAAGACCTTGAAATGGTTGCCCGGGAAGAAAACCTCGATGAACGCACCGCCAGGCTCATTCTCTCGGATGGTTGGAGAGCGGTCTTTATCGCCATGACCGACAACATGGATTATGAAAAAGCGACGGTTCTGATCGGACATGTGTTTCGTATTGAAGCCGGTGAGCTGATTAAAAGTAAAACCATCAGGGTTGGTAAGGAATCAGACGCTCCTATCTGGAGGTCACTCAAAAATCAGAACCGGATACTCGCCAGAGGATCCGATTATGCCTCCGACGCCGAATGGAAAACCGCCTATCCCCTGCATCCCCTGGTAAAGGAATTCCTCGGACTGCCATATCCTGAGAACCTGATCAACTGGCATGAGGATAATTTCTCTGTTATCGCCTTCGACAAAAGGGGAGGCCTGACGGATATGGATAAACAGGCCTTTGACGGTCAGGTGAGTACTGCCCACACCGTCCGCTCCCTCATCGATCTCACCCGGCAGGCCGATCAGCGGTTCCTCCAGTCGGTGAGCGGTCTCAGCGCCGCCTCGGAATCCAGTGATGAGAGTACCGGTCGGCATATACACCGGGTGAACGTCTATGCCGAAAACCTGGCACGGCACATGGGACTTGAAGAGGAAACTTGCAGATGGCTGGGTCAGGTATCAGCCCTCCATGACATCGGGAAAGTCGCTATGCCTCAGATAATCAAGAAGCCCGGGAAGCTCACTCCCGAGGAATATCTGGAGATGCAGATGCATTCCATTGAAGGCTTCCGTATCCTCCGTCAGATGCGGGAATCCCAGCGCCTTCCCGAGCCCAGGCTTGTACTGGCGGCAAATATTGCCCTGAATCACCACCAGAATTGGGACGGCAGCGGTTATCCCCGGCTGATTGATGAACGGGGCAGTCAGAGCATGATACGCAGCCGAAAGAAGGAAGATTACGAGGAATTCAGACCCCTTAAAGGTGACGAAATCCCGGTAGAAGCCATTATTGTCGGCCTGGCGGACAAGTACGACGCCCTTCGTAATGCCCGGCATTACAAACCGGAGTTTTCCCATGAAAAAACCATGGAACTGTTAAGCTTTGATGACCGTTACGAAAAAAAGGCTGAAGATGTCTTCGGTCCGCTTGTGTGGAAGGCTTTTTGCTCCATCGCTCAGCGATTTAACGAAATATATGAGGCAATGAGGGATGAATAAAATCGTCGTTGGCGACATAGCTGCCGGTGACAAGGCTGTCGATTTCGAACTCCCGGATCTGGATGGTAAGAGCTTTCGGCTCTCATCCCTTGCCGGACAGCGTTACCATCTGGCCTTCTTCCGATTCGCCTCCTGTCCCTTCTGCAATCTCAGGGTGAATGCTCTTACAAGGGCTGCGGGGGATGGCACGTTCGGTGTAATCGGGAAATCAAGTGAGGATTTCACCATAGTTGCCGTTTTTGATTCTCCCCTGGATAATCTTCGTCGTTATGCAGAGCGTCATGAAGCACCTTTTCCCATACTGGCGGATGAAAAAGGAGTGGTGCACGAAGAATGGGGCCGCCGGATATCCTGGGCAGGTGTCATAAAGGGCATGTTCGGACGCTTCGGAACTCTGATGAAAAGTATGTTCGCTGAGGGATTCCTGCCAACAAGCCTCAAAGGTAAATTCGCCGGGATGCCCATGGGCTTTCTTATCGATGAGAACGGTGTCGTCATAGAAGCATATTATGGGGCCGATGAGGGGGACCATATGCCTATGAAACGTATAGAAGTCTTTGCTTCAGAATCCGTGTAGGCTGCCTGTTACGTTACCTGGTTGATTCATGATATTTTATTATTGTGAAAAACATTGCAATCGGTTCTTTTGAAGCAATCCGGATATCATTTAGCGCCCTGGTTAGAATTACTGCCCGGAGACAGGTAATTCAAAGGCGTGAAAATCTGACAACGGTTCAAATCCTCAAATTCCGTGACTATGGTAGAAAGTAGTCATGGTTGAAACAGCACTGGTTACAGTGGTTAACAATAAGCGATTACAGTTGCCGTTGAGAAGTTTTGACAAACAAGTTATTGCGGCAATGAGTTAGATGATGTTATTCGCTGTAGGTTCCTATACAGTCCCCGGGAGCAGGGGTATCTCGATATACGAATGGGATGAACCCGCAAATAATGGCCGTCTGCTATCCGAATATCATGATATCAGAAACCCCTCCTACCTCAGCTGGGATTCCACCTCACGAGTGCTCTATGCCGTATCCGAAATGGATGAGGATTTCGGGGCTGTTGCTGTCTTTGAAATTGAGGAAGACGGAAGCCTGATTTTCTCAGGACAGCAGAAAGGGCCCGGCCGTGCCGCTTGTCATCTTGCCGTGCTCCACAATCCTGACCGGCTCTTTGCGGCTTCTTACTCCGATGGCCGGTTTATCGGGTATGAGCTTGAAAATGGAAAGATCGGTCCGGTTTTTTTGAATCATATTTATCGGGGTAACGGGCCGGTTGCGGGCAGGCAGGATTCTCCCCATGCCCATCAGGTTCTTCCCGATCTGCATGAGCGTTTTATTTATGTAAGTGACCTCGGGAGCGATACCGTCTGGATGCATTCCCTGAAAGCTCTCGAACAAACACTCTCAGCCGCACTGAAGGTTTCCCCTGGGTACGGACCCCGTCATTTGGCTTTGGATCCGGATGGAAGACATGCTTATATCCTCTGTGAATTGGTTCCAGTTCTTCTGGTATGCACCATCAATCCGGATACCGGAAAGATGACAGTTATTCAGGAACTTGATACCGTTGTTCAGGATAAAATGAAGATGACCGCCCCGGCCGCGGTGAAGCTGCATCCTTCCGGCCATACCCTTGCTGTTTCCAATCGTTTTGATGATACGATTGCTGTCTTCGGCATCAGCCGCAGTTCTGCTTCTGGTGAAGATAAGGTAAAACTCTCTCTCGCAGGCAGATTCTCCTGCCTGGGCAAAACTCCCAGAGACATCACTTTTTCCCCGGATGGAAGCCGGCTCTTGATTGCCAATCAGGATTCACACAACATCTGCAGCCGGAACTTTAATGTCGTAACCGGACTCCCCCGAGAGGGTTGGGGTGAAGAGATCAGCACCGGTTCTCCAGTTTGTATCGTGATTCTCTAAAGTTATTACAATAGCGACTTGACGTTATGACGTTATAGCGCTATTGTGAAATAATACGAGGAGCCTGATATGAGTGATTTGTCCAAGAGATCAACAGTCTACTTTAATCCGGAAATCCATCATGCCTTGAGAATCAAGGCCGCCAGTGCCAATATTTCACTTTCCGAAGTGGTGAATGAAGCTGTACGTATTTCTCTAAGCGAAGATCATGAGGATTTAAGTGCCTTTGAAAAAAGAGCTGATGAACCAATCCTGAGTTATGAAGAATTATTAAAAGATTTAAAAGCACATGGGAAGTTATAGCCTTTCGTTTAAAAAATCGGTGTCCAAAGATCTTCGGGTTATTCCCAATCAGGATGTTAAACGAATCCTCAAGCGTGTTGAATTACTTCGTGAGAATCCAAGAGCTGATGGTTGTACCAAACTTTCCGGACAGGAAAGATATCGTATAAGACAAGGTGTTTACCGAATTGTATACGAAATCCAGGATTATGAACTCATTGTTATTGTGGTGAGAATTGCGCATCGCAGGGATGTATACAGATAACCTTTCGCACCCATACAATAAATTCCTTGTACAAAATGGATTAATCATATGATAAACTTGACTTTAGTTTCTTAATTTAAAGGTGTTGCATAATGAAATGTCAGTTATTCAAATCCTGGAAGCCAGCTTTGAGTCTGCTCATTATTATAGCGGTTCTCAGCCTTGCAATGTCTGGTTGCGAGACGATAACCAAGAGTACCGTTTCTGTTGCTCCGTCGGTAGAGGAACTTCAACCCAAAGTTTATGCAATTCTTCCCGTACAGTCAGCTCCGACTCCTGAAGGTCAAAAGTGGCAAAATATTCAGGAACAAGGACCCGAATCCATAATGACCATGCTAATTGCTGGACTGGTGGACGTACTGCCAATAATCGTAGATCGGAGCCGGGTTGATTCTTTGTTGAAGGAAATCAAATTTCAGAACCTATCCGGCCTGACTGAAGAGCAGACAACAACGATTGGAAAAATGTTAAACGCCGACGCAATTATTTCTGTATATCTGGGTGAATACAATGCTTCCCGAGTCAGTATATCTGCTACCTCAAGTCACGTTCAAACAGGTGCTGTGTTATGGTCGGCAGATGTAACGGTAAAAGTTGGATGGATCAGCCTTGATACAGAAAGTGCCGCTGAACGAGCTGTCGACGATATCATTCGTAAACTTAAAAGGGACTTCCAATAGTTCAGCCAATTTGATGAGAGATAGAGAAAAATATTGAACTGACTGGTGAAACCGGCCTGATTTTGCTTGAGATTCTCCCATTTAAAAGTAAGTGTAGGACGAGTTATATCTATAGAGGAGCCGGTAACTGTGAAATCGGTGCTATCTTGTGCCTGAAGGTTTGAGAAAAATGATAAAAAATCAGATAATTACTCGAAATACAGTATTTTTAGTACTATATTTCAGACTATGATTGCCGGGGTCCGGAAAATTTCAGTTCTATCTCTATTATTTCTGTTCCTGTTCTGCCTGTTTCTTGTCAGCTGTAGTAACTTCAGCTTGAGTGAAGAATTGGGCCTGGCCAGCCTTAATAGCACCCTGTCTATTATCCCGGTTTCTGCAACCATAGCTGTAAACGATTCTCTGACATTTTCGGCCGCTGGAGGAGCACCTCCTTATGTGTTTTCTATTGTTTCGGGCCCCGGCAGTGTAGACAGTGAGACAGGATTCTACACAGCCCCTGCAGTTCCGGGAACGGCTCAAATAGCAGTTCAGGATGTTGTGGGTGTAATACGAAGCGTTTCCGTTCTGATTGCAGATCCAACTCTCAATCCCCTGTCTCTTATTCCGTCGGCAGTCACTATTTCCACCAATGATGTTTACTTTTTTGTATCCCTTGGAGGAATTCCTCCATATACCTATACCGTTACTGCGGGCAGCGGTTCCATCAACCCGGCTACCGGGGAATTTCATGCACCCGGAATAGCGAGTTCCTCCACAATTGAGGTGAAGGATGCAGCCGATTTTACGGATTCAGCAGACATTACGATTCTAGAGGGTCTTGTAATTATTCCGCAGACAGTCTCGGTGCCGGCCAACAACAATGTTGCATTCTCGGCCAGCGGTGGAACCGCTCCATACAGTTTCGTTATGGAATCCGGGACAGGTTCGATCGATTCCGGAGGTTTTTATACTGCTTCCGGTAGTACCGGAACTGATGAAGTGAGGGTTACGGATAACTTCGGCAATTCCAGGATTGCGACTGTTACTATTACCGCACCCCAACCCCTGAATATATCCCCGTCGTCATTTATCATTCTTACTGGAGATAACTTCTCCTTCTCCGCGACTGGAGGAACACCCTCTTACACCTATGGAATGGTATCTGGAAGTGGATCTATTACACCGGTGGGTGATTATACCGCATCCGGAGTTCCCGGTATTGACGTACTCCGAGTTACCGATTCATTAGGATTGACTGCCGATGCTATTGTACGAGTTGTCAATATCGGTCCGCTGACCATCTCACCGCTTATCATTACGGTAGAGCAAGATGATTCATTTACTTTCAGTTCATTCGGAGGGACCCCGCAATATTCATATTCGGTTATTACCGGCTCTGGATTTGTAAACAGTTCAACCGGAGAGTATACGGCGCCGATAACCCTGGGAACAGAAACCGTCCGGGTAACTGATGCGTCTTTAAGCACATCTGATGCAACAATCAATGTAGCACCGGCAGCACCCACAAACCTGAATGCTGATGGAACTGATCCCGATCCCAAGCTTATTGAACTATCTTGGACGGATAATGCGACTGGTGAAGAAGGGTTCAAAATCGAGAGAAAATTAAGTGGTGGGGTATACACCGAAATAGCGATTGTCGGGGCGAATGTGGAATTCTATGCAGATGCAGATCCAGGTGATCCATTGAGTCCAAATGTACCTTACAGCTATCGGATAAGGGCCTTTATACTTGCAGGACCAGTGTATTCCGGATACTCCAATGACGATTTTGATATTCCAAATTCATGACAGGATTCAAGTATCCGGAAGTCGTTGCAATTGTTGAAATTGATCTCAGATATCATACCTTACAGTGAAAAAAAGGGTAATACCCACTAAGGTATCACCCTTTACTCTTATCGGGCTGGGCAGATTTGAACTGCCGACCCCTTGTCCCTCAGACATAAATCGGGGTGTATACACCATACGGGATGGGGGTACTGTGACAACTGATGGTACTACAGCAGTTAAGAATCTGTACGTGCAATTTGGTTCTAAGATTCTAGAGCCATCATCACAATGTGATAGCTCAGGTGATTTTACTTTACATATATTCCTATCAAAATATGTAAATACATGCAAATAAACATAGGAATAATTGATTTCATGACCGAATCCATGTATATTAAATAAATAATGAAGCGGACATTATATAAAAAATTAATAGAGTGGAAAAAATTATCGAATCGAAAACCCCTGATTCTCAACGGTGTAAGACAAACCGGAAAAACATTTCTCCTCTCTGAGTTCGGTAAGCGGGAGTTCAACAATCTTCATTACCTGAATTTTCAGAAAAATAGAGAACTCTCTGATATCTTTGACGGCAGTCTTTCTCCCCGTGCAATATTGGAACTTATAGAATTTGTACTTGGTACAACTATTGAAATTGAGAATGATATTGTTTTTTTTGATGAGATTCAGGACTGCCCAAGAGCTCTGACCAGTTTGAAGTATTTCTGTGAGGATATGCCCCGGTTGGCCTTGGTCTGTGCCGGATCTTTACTGGGTGTTGTTCATTCTGAGTCTGCATTTCCTGTTGGGAAAGTTTCATTTCTAAACTTGTATCCGATGTCGTTTGAGGAGTTCCTCATTGCCATCGGGGATACAAAAAGTTTGAGTTATATTGAGCAGCTTACAGTCAACGGCTCAATTCCTTCCATTGTTCATAATTATTTGATGACAATTCTGAAGGAATACCTGGTTGTAGGGGGGATGCCGGAAGTTATCTCTATCTACATTAAAAATCGGACAAATAAAAGCTCCGGGTTTGAAAAAGCACGTGATAAGCAGAATGAACTAATTACTTCCTATCTTGGGGATTTTTCAAAATATTCAGATAAAGTCAGATCCAGTGAAATTGTCTCAGTGTTTGAAGCCATTCCAGCACAACTTGCATCAGAAAACAAGAAGTTTGTATCCTCACAGGTAAAATCCGGCGGACGGTTTTCTCAATTACGATCATCTATTGATTGGCTGACAGGAGCTGGTTTAGTCATAAAAGTGAAGATTGCGAATTCAGGAGAGCTTCCCTTCACTGCATTTACCAGGGAAAATCGATTCAAACTCTATCTGTTTGATGTTGGCCTTCTTGGTGCCCTTGGCAATCTTTCTCCAAAAGCTATTTACCTTCAGAATAATCTATTTGCTACTTTCAAGGGTGCTTTTTGCGAAAATTTTGTTGCCCAGGAATTACTATATACAGATTCAAAGCCACTATTTTCCTGGGCCAATAACACCTCGGAGATTGAATTTGTTAAGGAATGGAATGGAGCTGTGTATCCCATTGAAGTAAAGGCAGGTTTATCAGGAAAGCTGAAGAGTCTTAACGTCTTCTCTCAAAAATACAATTCACCTTATCGAACAAGAATCAGCAGCCGTAATTTTGAGATTAATAATGAAGTGGGAATGCACAGTTATCCACTCTACATGACATATAAATTCCCGTTAAAATGAGTTTAGTTGTTTTTAAGATCTCCGGTTTGTATTGTGATACGGTGAAGATAATCGCTATTATGAAACTGTCCGTAGATGACTGATAATGCTGATAAAAAAGGGTGATACCCACTAAGGTACCACCCTTTTCTCTTATCGGGCTGGGCAGATTTGAACTGCCGACCCCTTGTCCCCCAGACAAGTACGCTAAACCCCTGCGCTACAGCCCGTTATGTCAATAAGACGAAGCACAATATAGCGGTTTAAGGGGAGCCATGTCAACGAGGCATCTGGCGAGGCGAGGCGAGCCGGTGGGGATTTCAGATGAAGCCTTCAGCTCTCCTTGAATACGAAATCCCTCCAGACTAATCTTTAATAACAGACTATCAATACACATCGGCGGGCAGTTTGAAAAACGGTATACAATTAATTACTTATGCGGATAGCCTGGGCCGGAATATCCCGGAGCTTCATGAGTTTTTGAAAGCCCTTCTCAGCGACGCCCTTGTTGGTATTCATCTGCTTCCTTTTTATCCTTCTTCAGCCGATAGAGGATTCGCCCCTGTTACGTATAGAGAAGTCGACAAGAGCTTCGGCAGCTGGGAGGATGTGGAGAGACTGGGAGAAGATTTCGATCTGACGGTGGATTTCATGATGAACCATGTATCATCTCTCTCTTCCTGGTTTCTGGACTGGAAAAAGAAGGGCCCCGAATCCGACTGGGATGGACTCTTTATTCCTGTGGACCGGCTCTACCCCGATGGTGTTTCCGAGGAGGACCGTAAGAAAATCTATACACGAAAACCAAGAGATCCCTGGATTCCGATTACTTTCGCAGATGGAAGTACCAGATATGTCTGGTGCACTTTCAGTGAAGAGCAGATTGACATCGACGTCTTCTCAGAGACCGGCCGAAGCTGGCTGCAGGAAGAGCTTTCAGCTCTTTGCCGTCATCCGGGTATCAAGATGATCAGACTGGATGCCGCCGGTTATGTAACCAAGAAGCCCGGAACCCGATTCTTTTTTGAAGAGCCGGAAATTGTCGAGCTTTTTAACCGCTGCAGGGCAATAACTGCACCATTTGCTGTAGAACTGCTTCCGGAAGTTCATGAACATTATTCTTATCAGGAGCTCCTGGCCGGATGGGATATGCCGGTTTATGATTTTGCTCTGCCCATGCTTATTCTGTATGCCTTTTATTCCGGGGATGCATCTCCTCTTGCCGGCTGGCTGCAAAAATGTCCCCGTAACTGTATTACGACATTGGATACCCATGACGGTATCGGTGTGGTGGATGCGGCAGATCTTCTCAGTCCTGATCAGATTGATTTCACAGTAACATCCCTTTATGAAAAGGGCTCCAATATGAATCGGCGCTATTCTTCTGCCGACTACGGGAATCTCGATCTTTACCAGATTAACTGCAGCTATTATTCAGCTCTCGGTGAGGATGATGATGCATACCTTGCAGCCCGTGCCGTTCAGTTTTTTGCCCCGGGTATTCCACAGGTTTATTATGTCGGACTTTTAGCCGGGTCTAACGATATTCAACTGGTGGAAGAAACACATCAGGGCAGGGATATCAACAGGCACAGTTACAGTGTAGGGGAAGCCGAAGCTGAGCTTCAGAGGCCTGTCGTAAAACGTCTTCTGAAGCTGATGAAGTTTCGCAATTCGGAGCCGGCTTTTGGTGGTAATGAAATTGAATTGACCCTTGAAGCTGAGGGTGAAGTGCTTGTTATCAAGCGGAAAACCGGAGAGTATGAGGCCGCTCTCAAAGTCGACTTCAAGCATCATCAGGCGCAGATTGATGTATTAACACCCGATGGACAGAGAGCCTTCAATATATAAACATAGAGTCAGAGGTAAGTGCTTATGATTATCAGCTGTGGTGAAGCCCTCATCGATTTTGTTCCTCAACCCGGAAAAGAATTACTGTATGCTCCATGCCCCGGCGGCTCTCCGTTCAACCTGGCCATAGCGGCTGCCCGCCTGGGTGCCCCGACGGGATTTCTGGGAAAGATATCCCGGGATTTTTTTGGAGATATGCTCTATAACCGGCTGAGCAGTGAAGGTGTAGACACCTCCTACACCCGGCGGTCCGACCGCCTTTCCACCCTGGCCTTTGTGAAAATAGAAAACGGTAAAGAACCCCGATACGTCTTCTACACCGAGAATACTGCAGATCGTAACCTGGCTTCGGTTGATATTCCTGAGTCGTTTCCAGATTCTGTGGACTGCCTTGAGTTCGGTTCCATTTCTCTGCTGCTGGAACCTCAGGCTGAAACCATTAAGAATCTTATCCGCAGAGAATCTGGGAAGAGGGCCATTTCCTTCGATCCCAATGTCCGCTCTCTAATGGTGGGAGATAAGGCTGCTTATATCGCTGAGATGGAAGAACTGGCCGGTTTGTCTACCATCGTGAAGGTGAGCACTGCCGATCTCGATTGGCTCTATCCTGAGCGTTCTTCAGAAGAGAGCGCTTTGGACTGGCTTGCAAAAGGTGCTGGAATTGTTGTCTTAACCAGGGGTAAGGACGGTGCAGTATTACTCGGATCATCTTACCGTGTTGAAACTCCGGAATATTGGGTGGAAGTGAAGGATACTATCGGAGCCGGAGACACCTTTCATGCCGCCCTGCTGGTCCGGCTGCAGGAGATGGGCCGTTTATCGGCCAGAACGGCCAGCGAACTCAGTAAAGAGGAAGCTCTGGACGCAGTTCGATTTGCCGTGAAGGCATCCAGCCTGAACTGTGCCCGGCAGGGGGCCGATCCGCCAACCGCCGCCGAGATGGCCGAAGCGAAGAATCTCGACGGCTGACGGCGGTAGAGGTCAATCTTAAATAATAGAACAAATACTCTAACTGTCCTTAACCGGTACACCCAGGAGAGCACGCAGATCCACCATCTGCCCGATATGATACCCGTTGTGAGCGATGGTGAGCAGAATTTCTCGTAACGCGGAATGGGAAGACCGCCGTTTCAAGGGGGCGGTGATATCGACATTATTATCGTCGAGCCAACCCTTCATGATATCCATATCCCGTTTGATTGAGATTTGTGCCTCAACCCAGGCCTCTGGAGTCGGCGGCTCGGGAGCGGGCCAGTAGCCGGAAGGGTAGGGCTTTTCTTCATACTCTTCGGCTGAAACCCAGTCAATCAGATCCCGGTTTACGATGCGCAGATGTTCAACAAGCATCCACATGGAATGTTTCAGAGGCTCTACCAGTTCTCCGGCCCGATCCGCGGGGAAGCCTTCAAGAGCACTTTCAATTCCGATATGGGCGGCACCCCCACTTAGCATTTCCCGCAGGTTTTCCTGGAGCATTTTTTCATTCATGGACGGCCTCCTCAGATGAAATCATAAGGTATTTTTAAGTACAATTCTGTGTTCAGTGAAAATCAATTACAAAATGATTGAAATAATCATAAAGATTTTAAATATGATAACTGTAGCCAGTAATATTTTAAAATACAGAAAAATGATTGATATAATCATAAAATCCATGATAACTTGTCCATGGAGCCATCATTATGTCAGCTAAAAAAAAGTCCAGACAGGATGCGATTCTCAAAAAGCTCGATGAGTATGAAAGCATCAGTGTGGAAGATCTCTGCCGGGATTTTAATGTCAGTGAAGCAACGATTCGAAGAGATCTGACTGATCTGAATGCGGATAATCGGCTTCACCGCGTTCTCGGCGGAGCCAGGGCTGCTGAAAACTACAAATCCGAAATGCCGGTTTTTGACCGTTTTGACGAAATGAAGAATGAGAAGAATCGGATCGGCCGGGCTGCGGCAAAAATGGTGGAGGACGGGGATATCATATTCATCTCCAGCGGTACGACTACAATGTACCTGATACCTTATCTCAGTGAAATTCAAAATCTAACTATTATTACGAATTCGCTTCTTGTTATTAACAAAACTGTATGTCTGAAAAACAAGATCAACCTGATATCCATCGGTGGAACATACAGGGAGTCTGAGCAGTCCTTTCTTGGTAAAATGGCGGTCAGGGAACTTCAGGCTCTCCGGGCGAACAAGCTGTTTATCGGGGTCAGATCCATTCATTCCAACTATGGGCTCACCAATGACAATCTCACGGAAACTCAGGTGGATAGAGAAATCATCAGTATGGCCGAGACCGTAATCATCATGGCCGATCATACAAAATTCAATAATCTGGCTCCTGTGTTTCTTGCCGGCTTTAACGAAATAAATGCAATCATTACCGATGACGGACTGGACCCTGAGTCAGTGAAACTTTTCGACAATATAACTGATAAAATAATAAGAGTTTAAACAGGAGCGTGGAATGAATAAAACAAATTTGGAAATTTTCTCACAATACGAAGCATTGCAGAAAAGCATCAAATATCTGGATGAGTTTAATGAGAAAGGCATAATCACCGACTTGCTTCAAAGCCGGAAGACAACCATTTTTATCGGCTGCGGCTCAAGCTACAGCATTTCCAAATCGGCTGAGAAAACCTTACGCCGATATGGGAAAAATGATGTCTTCGCATTTCCTGCCGGAGATGTCCTGGTTAATTCGGAAGAATATTTCGGAATATTTGAAGATGCCCTCATAATAGTCCCCTCACGATCCGGTCAAACCAGTGAGATAATTCTTGCCATAGAGAAAATCAAGGAGAAGATGGATGTTGATGTCCTCTCGATTAGTATGGTTAAGGAATCACCCATTGGGGCCATGTCTGTTATGAACCTGGAGTTTCCCTGGGCATTTGATGAGAGTGTCTGCCAGACAAGGACTGTGACGAATCTCTATATGATATTGCTCTATCTTTCCGGGCTGCTGACTTCTCAACCCACTCTGATAAATGAAATCAGATAGATGATTGATTCAGGACCCGGATATATAAATAAGTATGCAGAGCAGATAAAGGGTATTGCCGGCAGAGATTGGACACATGCTGTTGTTCTTGCTGATGGTGTCGTTGAAGGAATTGCAGAGGAGGGCGCTCTGGCTTTCAAGGAAATCTGCCAGCTTCCATCAAATCATTACAATCTGCTTGATTCCAGACATGGACCGGCAGTGCTCTTCAATGAGAAAACCCTGATTATCTTCTTTCTGTCTGATCCAAAAGATGAGCTGCAGACGAATCTGGTTAGGGATTATCTCGAGAAAGGCAGTGTTGCAGTGGTTACCGGTTCGGGAGCAGATATTACGGCTGCAGATTTGTGCATTCCGCTGCCGAAAGTCAAACACCGGGAGGTTCTGGGTATCCCCTTTATATTCATACCCCAGCTTCTCAGCCTGGAGAAAGCAGTAAAGATTGGAATTGATCCGGATAATCCTGCTGACCTTACACCCTGGATAAAACTATAGGTTGTGACAGTGAAAGATAAAACCGTTGACGTCCTCACATTTGCAGACCTCTG
>JAUUYD010000331.1 GCA_030590585.1 Spirochaeta sp. | reverse complement strand
ATTCAGTATCTCCTACACCAGTTCCCGGACTTTCAGGAAATCAATCAATTCGCTAACCGCGGCGGCGGGGTCTCCGTCGACTTCGATGATTTTGCCGCCCCTTGTGACTTGCGGAGTGCGGATTTTCACAACCTTTGTCGGCGAACCCTTGAGGCCGAGAAATGAGGGTTCCAGTTCCATATTCTCTGAATTCAGAAAGGGAATCTCGGTTGTTATGGCCCTTTTCTTACCCTCCAGAGTGGGAAGCCGGGGTTCGGCAATTTCCTTAACCACAGTGAGCAGGGCAGGGAGGGTGAGGGTGAGCTGCTGGTAGCCGTCTTCCATCAGGCGTTCGACGGAGATGGTTTTTCCCGGGGAGTTGCCGTTCGGCGAAGCGATATTCGGAGCTGTTATCGATGACACGTAGGTGGCCAACGACACATCCAGCCAGGCGGCGATTCCCGGCCCCACCTGGGCGGTATCCCCGTCGGTGGCCCTCTCCCCGCAGATTATAAGATTGAATTCTCCAGCAGTCTTGACGGCCTGAGAGAGAATATAGGAGGTGGCCCAGGTATCCGAGCCGCCGAATTTACGGTCCGAAACCAGAAAACCCCCATCACAGCCCATGGCGATAGCTTCCCGGAGGGCTATCTCGGCCCGGGGAGGGCCCATGCTGATGACATGGACCGTTCCGCCGGTTTTATCCCGGAGTAGAAGGGCGGCTTCGATGGCGTAGAGGTCCAGAGGGTTCACAACCGCTTCGGACCCTGAGCGGACGATGGTGCCGGTCTCGGGGTCCATTTTGACATTGGAGGTTTCAGGAACCTGCTTGATGGGGACAATGATTTTCATTTGAGTATCATAAATGGAAAAATGACCGTGGTCAAGTAAATAATGACTGCGGTCATCTATCTTCCATCTGGCCTGTCCCCTAGAGTTTGTCATTACCTTCCCGAAATCTCACCGCCTTTTCAGTGTTTCCCCCCGGCGGAATCTGTACTTGGATTGTTTTTTCTTCTCTGATGTTCTGTATTATTGCCAGTGTTTGATTCTTTTGTTATACTTGTAATACAAGGAGTTTGCAATGTTAGCAGTC
Source organism: Spirochaeta sp. (assembly GCA_030590585.1). Next base: position 2,940 of record JAUUYD010000331.1, on the reverse strand, counting down.
AGACTTGATTCCAAGGTTGAAAGCAGGCTTACCAATTTGGCGCATGAGACAGGGAGAAGTAAGAGTTATTATGTGAAGCAGGCAATAGAAACCTTTCTTGACGACCGTGAAGACTATCTTCTGGCTCTTGCTGTTCTTGAAAAAGACGAACCTCGTTTATCTTTGACTGAAGTGAGAAAAGAACTTGGCTTGGAGAGTTGATTTTACTCCTACTGCATTGAAGCAGCTCAAAAAGATTGATCGTCAATGGCAATTAAAAATCCTTGATTACCTGGAAGATGAGATTGCAGTACTTAGTGACCCAAGAAGTCGTGGGAAATCACTATCACGAGAAAAAAAAGGTTTATGGCGCTATCGTGTGGGAAATTATCGTATTCTCTGCCAAATTCTGGATGAAGAGTTTGTCCTTGTAGCTGTAATAATTGGACACCGAAAAAATGTTTATAGCAATTGAATGAAAAAGTCAGATAAATTCCTGCAAGAAGATCAAGAAATGAAGAGGAGGAATCGTATGAAGGCTGAAGATCTGGATAAACTCTTTGACAGCGGTGAAGTTGACATTACACCTTATCTTGACCTCTCAAAGGGGCATCGGCCTGATCAGGAATTAAAAAGAGTCAATGTAGACATTCTCATCTGGATGCTGCGAAAACTGGATCACTCTGCAAATAGATTAGGGGTCCCCCGTCAGTCCTTGATTAAAGTCTGGCTGGCAGAACGTATCGCTAAAATGTGATATTCAGTCACAAACTGAGGTTAATCCATCTGCAGCATATTATCTCGGTACAAGATGAAAAAATGATGAGAGATCCTGAATCAGTAATTCTCAGAGCGGGCGGTCCCTGTAACCCAGGGCCGGGCTTTCCACTGCAATGCACTTTATCGGAGTCTTCTCCCGGCTTATTCGCAAATTGGTGTTACCAATCTGCTGTTTAGTACCCGCCGCCGGCGGCTCCGGCACATTTCCGCTCCAATCCCTACCGCATATTAGGCCACTTTGAGAATTACTGGTCGAATGTGAGTCAATCCCGGTGTCTCTCGACACCCGAGGGGGCACTCAAATTACATCCGGGCCGGGTCACTTTATAGTATATCCACCTACTGTGGTAAGGATTCCTCAATTGACACAAATAACGGTTATGGGATAGTGCCTGAAAACGGTATCGGAAGTAACGATGGTGAGATTGTGGGCAACCGCCGAAGCTATGAGCATTCGATCGAATGGATCTTTATGATGACAGGGGAGACTGCCAAGTGCTTTTGCATCACTGCTGCGATAGGGCCATTCGGCTATTCCGCTCTCAATGATACGGTTGAGGTAGTCCTCCGGTATTGTAAGTTTTCCCAGGGAAGCTTTGATTTCAATCTCGGCCACCGAAATGGGGCTGAAGTATCGTTGAGTCTGATTAAGGATTTTTATAATTTCTTTATTTCCGGTTATGCGTTTATGTCCGTTCAATATCCAGAGAAGAACACAAGTGTCCAGGAGCAGTGGTGGTTTCATGAAGGCAGGTAACCTTCAAAAATATCTTCAATTTCTGGAGAGAGTTCGTTGAAGTCGTCTGGAATAAGGATTTGTCCTTCAAGGAGTCCGAGAATCACAGGTTCCGGCAGTTTCTCGTAAGGAACAAGGCGCACTAAAGGTTTACCGGCTTTTGAGATAACAACATCCTCTCCATTCAGAGCTTTCTCAACGAGCCGGGAAAGGTGGGTTTTGGCCTGGTACATATTCTCAATAATCATATAACCATTATAAAAATATGGTCTAGTCTAGTCAATCTAGACACCGCCCCCCTTACACATACGTCATTGCAAATATAACGACGATATATGCAACGATATGAAAATATTAATGTTGACAGTTACTAAAGTCAATTTTAGGTTCCAGGCGTATTTCATTTGCTTCAATACACCGGAAATATGTCAATATCGGATTATTTTCCCCGGTTCAGTATTTCTGCAGCCGCGTTCAGCCTTTTATCAAGGGTCCACAGGACGCAGGATTCCAGATGGGCACTGGCCAGTAAGTGCATATCAACAAGACCGAGTCCTTTGCCGGAGAGTGAGTGGAGGTCAATAAAGTAAAGAAGCTCATCATCATCAACCTGGTGTACTGAAGGAAGTGCCTGGAGTAGATTGAGAATCTCCCGGCGGTTTTTCAGATTACCGCAGGCCAATTCGCCGATGATGAATGGGTGGATTAAAACCTCAAAAGACACAAGGTAAGTTTCAAGTTCAGGTACACCGGCCTTTAGATGTTCAATCCATACTGAAGTATCCACCAAAACCATGATTACCGCCTGGGGACAGTTTTGAGTTGAGGTTCGCTGCCTCCGAGCCGGACCAGCCGCCTGCCGGATTCCATGGCGATAAGACTGTGAAGTCCCATTCGAACCAGGGCTGTTTTTTCGGTTATTCCGGTGAGCCTGGATGCTTCGGATATCAGAGAGTCATCGATATTGAGTGTTGTTCTCATGCATATAAGTATGCATGAAATATATGCATGAGTCAATGTTGTACCTTTGATGGATAGGCCTTGTTCCTGCCTTTGGAAAATCTTATGGATATAAACATAGAAGATGAGAAGAGCAGCCGGGGAATTGAGAATCTCATATTTCAAACGGCAGGCTCTCGTCACTTTTTTTCATTCACCAGGGAGAATCCGGCATTGCTTGACTACTTTAAAACAATAGAGGATGTAGCAATTTCTCCCCTTAGCGCCCCTGACCGATCTGGTTCAGTCTCATTAGAATCTCTTCCAGGGTGAATGCCGGGAGCAGGCAGCTCCCCTCTCTGCAGACCAGCAGCTGGGGCTGTTCCAAACCGATTCGTCCCTCCAGTTCAATCCAGTTCGTGACACCGGCTTCGGCGGCCTGATCGGCTGCCACCACCATCATATCAGGTCCGGTGAGCCTTCGGGTTTGTTCCAGGAGTTCTTTT
>JAUUYD010000446.1 GCA_030590585.1 Spirochaeta sp. | reverse complement strand
CATCCATACCCATTGCCGCAGCGTTCAGGTTATTCGGACCGGGTGTGATGTGTGCAACGGCAATGAAGGTAAGAAATGGGCCCCATTCGATATTCATACAAGTTTATTCCCGAAAGAAGGCCAGAATGTTCGAAATACGCAGCCCTTTCCCGGTTCACTGTCTATTTCCATTTCACCAGTGTTCAGTGAGAGAAAGGTACGCACTATATCAAGTCCAAGCCCGGTACCTTTTTCCCCGGCGGTACCCCGGCGGCTTGGGACAGATTCATTTTTTAGAATTTTTTCCTTCATTTCAGTAGATAGTCCTATCCCCTCATCACCAACACTCAGGATAACTTGAGGTCCTTTGATTTCCCATTGGATTCTGATTGTTCCGCCCTTATTTGAGAATTTAACAGCATTATCAACCAGATTTTGCAAGACGGTACGGAACATCCGTTGGTCGGCTTCAATAAGAATATTATCTTTACCATCAGTCTCTGCCGAAAGATTTTTTGCCATGAATGCCAACCGGGTATTCGCAATGACTTCCTCGATTATCGGGAACAGGGAGAAAACTTCTGCTTCTGCCTCAATAGATCCCGCCTGTGTACGGGTCCAGTCGAGGAGAGATTCAAGAGTCTTTTCAGTTTCTGAAGCGTTATCCCGCATCGTGTGCAGTATTTTTTCGGTTTGTTCGGTATCGCCATCGCAGTAGCCATCTATCAGCAGTCCGGCGAGATTCTCAAATCCGGAGACGGCATTACGAAGGTCGTGACCAATGATGGAGAGTATACGGTTTAATGCTCCATTAGCTTCTTCCAGCGCGTTTTTTTTAACATTCAGCTGCTGCATGAACAGGGATAGAGGATTTCTGAGTCCCTCAATAATCACCGCCCGATAAAGATAGTAGAATGAGAATATTTTCAGATAATGTCCGGCAAGGTTCGAAAATCCATAATTGCTGATATAGAACGAAAAAGCGATTTCGCTGAGTATGGTGAGGATAATTGATGTCATCAGATAACGGGAAACCCGAATACTGTAGCGCTGCCGCTTTTTATAAAACAATCCGAGAGCAATCAGCAGTATCAGTGAAATACCATATTCGCTTATCAGTTTGAATGTTGTCTGTCCCTGCCCTTCAATGAAACATACGGGAAAAACCTTCCATATGAAGATGGATGCAAGCAGCAGTACTGTAATTGCCGAATAGGAAATCCAAGTGATAAAGAAATGCTTAATTCTGGAGTTGGTATTAAACAGCGCAAATATCAGCAGGGTGAAAGCCTCAACACCCCTGGCGGCAATCCACAATTGATTGGCATAAAAATCATAATCCGGGAATACGCCCATGCCTTTGTATCCCAGGACATGAAAGAGATCCAGAAAGCTGATGAATAAATAAGCGATACCAAGGACTACCAGGGACTTATCTTCCATAATATCCCGGGCATTCCAGGCCATGGAGAAAAGCGCGAAAGCGATGACAATACTGAAAGTCTCAGCCATGGCATGAAAGAGCAGGTAATTCCGGAAACTGATGTAATAGAGCCCTGCCAGTATTGTTGCCACCAGAATACGGCGGAGCCAAAGGTTCATTCCATGATTTATCACATAAATATTATACCGAACCTGATTTGGAAACGTACACTGTAATTATTTTGATTTTTGAGATTTTTATCGATAATGAATGGTATCATACCCCAGGGCAGAGCCCTGGACTGGAGTTTGGTCTTAAACGATTAGGCTGTGCTGCCTAAAATGGCACTACACATGTCGGTAACGCATTTAAGTGACTTCGTGTCAGAGGTGTACCGGTTCATGAAGTCGGTTAAATGCTGAGGGTTGATAGAATCCGACCAAAGTTCCCGGCGTAATTCATTGATTAAATCCTGCGTGGAGGCGCGATTTTTCTTCTTTAGGTTCCGCCACTTGGCCGGTGGGATGGTATCAGGCTTACTGTCCCACCCATAAGCTTTCATAGCTGCAATATGGAGCATAGCGTAAGCTGCCACCGCGGCGGCCGGAACAGACTCAACGGAATTGATGTTACGCACTTGGGCTTGCCCGACCCCGAGTATTGTTTTTTCATCACGATGGTTCACCTCGATGTCCCATCGCCAGATGTATTCCTGAAGGATTTGCTTCAAGGGAAGATTTGGATCGGTACATAAAAGATAAGCGGGCTGACGGTAGAGCTGTTTACCTTGAGGATTAATCCGGTACATCACCGGAGCAATAACGACCAACCTCAGATCCATCTCTCCGGCTGCTCTCCATCGCAGGGGTGCGAGCGACTTTATCCGAAATGTGCGCTGCTTGCCGCTTGCTGTCGCTTTGATCTTAATCCACGGAATGCTTTCGTCCTTTCGGAGTTCCTCCGGTGTGGGTGCATCTGTGCCATAGATCCGTTTACGTCCGTGTAACTTCTGATTATCGGGCTTGAAATTGAGGTGCGCATCTTTGCGTATACGCCCGATCAGAATAGTTTCGGGAGGGAGTTTTTTCAGCATCCTGCGATTGGTGTAGCTCCCGTCGACCACGACATGCAGCGGGGGAGTCTTCGCCGTACCCGAGTGCGTCCGTTCATTTTGCAAAGAGCGCAACTTTTCGACAGCCAGCGTGTTCAGATTACGTTGCTTCATTTTTTCACGGTACTCCTTGAAATCTTTAGCAGATGCGGTGCATTTCGGTTTATGGGGTGTAGAGGCATTCTGAAAGGCGATGGGAACCATTCGAACATCACCATTGGGACTGGGAACGGCAGCGGAATACTGGATCATGCGCTGCGCCCAGATGAGGTTGAGGTTGAATGGCGGACCAAGGGGATCTTTGCGATAGGCTGTCCCGGGAATCTTTCTGCCAGTCTTGCGCAGGATGGTATCATCAATCGCCACAACCAGGGGTTGTGATTGTGAGTTCATCGCTTCAATCTCGCAACGGACCAGGCTGAATAGGGCACCAGGATCGACTCGTTTCTTGGCATAAAGTAAGTAATCGGCCGTCCAGTCATGAAACTGTCTTCCACCGGTCGTGATTAACGAGGTGAGGGTATGGCGGCCCGGACAAACCAGCTGTGCGAGCAGATGTGCATGGAAGCGTTCTCTGCAGGAATCGTTGGGACAACATTGGTCTGCGGCAACTTCCCAGAGTGCCTCCCACTGGTTCAAGAGT
>JAUUYD010000153.1 GCA_030590585.1 Spirochaeta sp. | reverse complement strand
CTCTGTTGGGAATTATCTCGATTGGTGATATCATTAAAATATTTCTCGAACAATCGGAGAATGAAGTAAAATTGCTTCGAGAGCACATCAGAAATCCTTATGGTATAAACGCGCTTTAAACTGCGTCAAAAGAGCATGCGAGGGTGACCTACGGAGTCAATGAGATTTTTAATTCTGCACAGCTTGTCGCGGACTCAGGAGTTGAAATCTCTAAGAGTGTCAGGCAAATTGAAGAAGGGTTGAATAAATTCAAGATTGAATCAATTCGCATTCCTCATGGGTGAAATCTGGGTAACAGGACTATTAACCTCCTATCGGGCTATTGCCATTCCTTTAAGCCTCCTGATTGAAGTTCTCATAGCTATTATTGGTGTACTTCCCAGTTTCTTTATTACCGCTGCCAATGTTGCTGTTTTCGGTATCTGGTGGGGTACAGCTCTATCCATAGCCGGTGAATCTTTGGGGGCTGTCGTTGCCTTTATGCTCTACCGCAGGGGGTTGAACAAGCTGACTGGTCTGAATGGGAGATTTTCAGCATCTCTGGAGTCAAAAATGAAGCTGCTCTCCGGGGCTCCTGAAGGTAGAGCTTTTCTTCTTGTTCTGGCTTTCCGTCTTCTGCCATACTTCCCATCAGGAGCTGTTACACTTGGTGCTGCCGGAAGCCGGATACGAAACTGGACATTCACCCTGGCCAGCACCCTCGGAAAAATACCGGCACTGGTGGTTGAAGTGGCTACAGTAACCCTTGTCATGCAGCTTCCGCTCAAGGCCATTCTGGCTCTGACTGCCTCTATTGTTATCCTCTGGGTTATTATAGAAGTGCTGAAATCACGGAAAAAATGAAGTAAGCTTACTTACCGGTTATCCATAGGAGTGCATATGCTGAATAATATTCTGGAACTACCATTTCTGGCCGCGGAAAATTTCCCGAACCGGATTTCTCACAAGTTTCACATTGGGAACGACACCTTTACACGAACCTATGCCGATTTTGCCTTGTCTATACGTGAACTGACAGCAGGGATGCGTGAGTTGGGTATCGCCCGTGGTAATCATGTCGGCTTTTTTGTGAACAACCGGTATGAATGGTCGGTTACCGATTACGCGCTTCAGGCGCTGGGTGCTGTATCGGTCCCCAGGGGGTCTGATACCTTAGCCCGGGAAGTGCAGTTTATTTTTCATCACTCGGATTCGGTAATTCTGATTTTGGAGACTGTTTCCCAGCTTATTGACCTCCGGAGTGTATTCACTGATGAGGACTGGAGCCGCTGCCGCAGCATCCTGATTGTGGAGAAGTCCGATGAAGTATTACCTGAAGAAACTTCCGGGAAGACCGTATTTTTCGAGGATTTGTTTTTACAAGGGCGGGAACTGCTGAAAGAGACACCCGATCTCATTGAACAGCTGATAAAAGAGGTCAATAACAATGATCTTCTTACCATCGTCTACACCTCGGGAACCACAGGCAACCCCAAGGGTGTAATGCTCTCCCACCAGAATTTTGTTCAGAACGTTGTGGCCAACACTCCAAGGCTGGAGGTGGATTCATCGAAAGAAGAGATAACCGTAGTAATGCTGCCTTCATGGCATGTGTATGAACGGGCCTTCGAATTCGTCTGTCATCACGTTGCCCTAACCATCGTCTATTCTTCAGCAGGCCGATTTGCCGCCGATCTTATTGAAGAGAAGCCTCATCTGATTATCTCAGTACCCCGGGTTTGGGAGTCAATTTACCAGAAGATGATTAAGGCCATCAGCCTGATGCCCGGGGTTAAACGTAATCTTATCTTTATGTTTATCAAGATAAACCAGCTCTATTTAACCTCAACCTTTTATTTGAGGGGTGGTTATATCTCCCTGAATGACCGCAGCGGTTTCCGGCGGTTTTTCTCGCGGATTAAGCATGCCTGTATCAAACTCTTCATATTTCCCGGCCACATGATGGCCGCGCTGCTGTTCAAACCATTCCGTGAGAAGGTAGGCGGCCGCATGCGTATCGCAACTTCCGGTGCCGGATCGTTACCGAAATACCTGGATGAGGTGTTCAATGCCCTGGGAATAACCATTGTGAACGCCTACGGTATGACCGAATGCGCGCCTGGAATCCTCTCCCGGACAGTCGCCTGCAATACCTTCGGCTCCACAGGCATTCCATTTGAAAATACTGAAGTCCAAGTTCGCCGGGAGAATGGAAGTGAAACCGCTACCGGTGAAAAAGGACTTGTCTTTGCCAAGGGGCCTCAAGTAATGTCAGGTTATTATAAAAATCCCGATGCTACGGCGGCTGTTCTTGATGATAAGGGATGGCTGAATACCGGAGACCTTGCGATTCGTTCTGAGAATGGAGAAATAATTCTTGTCGGCCGTTTGAAAGATACCATTGTCCTGATGAGCGGTGAAAACGTGGAACCCGAGCCCATTGAAGATAAAATGAAGGAAAGCCTCTTCATCGATCATGCAGTTGTGCTGGGGCAGGATCAGAAACAGCTGTCGGCTATTGTCGCGGTAAACGAAGATGAGCTGATGAAATTGGCCGGTGAGCTTAAACTCTCTCCTACTGAAGTGATAATCGAGGGTGCTGAGTCAATCGAGCACGACAGTATTTACCAGCATCTGATGAAAGAAGTGAATTCACTGATATCAAAAGAGCAGGGTTTTAATCGCTTTGAGTTTGTCACAAAAATACTTCCGGTAAGAAGTAATTTCTCTATCGGTAAAGAACTTACTCAAACTCTCAAGGTGAAACGGCAGTACATTCAGGATAAGTACAAGGGGCTGATTTCCAAGCTGCACCAGGATACGAAACGGAAGAAGTAAAGATGAGCACAGCAGATGATTTCAACACTTCGTTTTAACTCCGGATATCCCACCCGGCTCAAAGGAATCGGGAAAGGTGAAATCCGGTTCAACCCCTGGACTAATGTACTTTTCGGGCCGAACGGTACGGGGAAAACCACTATTCTCAGCACCCTGGCAGGGGCCTCCGGATGCGGCAGCGGTGGATGGTCTGAGGGGGGTACATCGGAAGATCTGCCCTATTCGATCTCCATTGAAAGTGATGATCGGCCGGTGTTCTATCAGGACTGCTATAAGGATTCTGAGGAATCGTTCATAGATGCCGGATACCTTGATTCTCATGCCCATCTACGCTCCTCTGGAGAGAAAAGGATTGGACTTGTTAATGAATTGGTAGACTATATTGAAAAGCGTTTCCTGACGTATAAATTACATCGGGATGATAGACCGACACTGCTTCTGGATGAAGTGGATAATCATATCGGTTTTGCCGGTCAGGCTATTCTCTGGGGAGAGATTTTCCCGAAACTATCCAAGAAGTACCAGCTTATTATTTCGACTCATAGTATCTTTCCCGTTCTTCTCAGGCGGGAGAACAGTATAAAACCGGATAATCTTATCAACCTTGCCCCGCAGTACGCGGAAATATGCGTTCAGGAGCTTGAAAGGGCCGTGAAATTTTTTAATGTAAACGGAAGTCCTTCATGAATCCAGGCCTTTTGATAATCTAGGATTGGGTATTTCCCAGATCTTTCACCAGCACCCGTGAATTCCGCCCCGCATCATAATCTTTGCGCCGTTCGGCGGGTAAATCAGCTACCGACCCTTCCCGGAAGCCCCGGGAGAGAAACCAGTCAGCTGTACGGGTGGTAAGGACAAACACCTGATGGAAACCATCTTCTGCCGCTTTACCGGAGAGCCGGGCCAAAAGTTTGGCCCCGATACCCAGCTGGGCATAACGGGGATCGACGGCAACTCCGGCAATTTCGGCAGTCTTTTCACCCCGGGGATGAAGGGCCGCGCAGCCGTGAACCACACCGTCCATGGCGTAAACCCAGTAATCCGCCTGCTTGTTTTCCAGCTCTTCCCGTGTACGTTTCACCAGAATACCTTCGGCAATGAGGGGCTGCATGATTTCCAGTATCCCCGGGACATCCGAAGACTCCATGGGACGCAGCCTCTCGTAGGCATCGGCGAAAACCATTGTACCCATTCCCAGGTTGGAGAAGATTTCCTTGAGGAGGACACCGCTTTGACGGCCGTCAAGGATGTGTGCCCTGTCAATCCCGCCGCGGCAGGCCGAAGCAGCGGTCTCCAAAGCTGTGCGTCCCGGTTTGTCAGGATTCAAGGAGATGAATCCCTTAACCGCGGCAGGGGTCATGCGGAATATCCGGCCGTCTTCCAGAATATCCACACCATCGGGAATCTTCCATTCAGGGGTGTTCATTACCGGATCGTCGGAAATGAGAAAGAGTTTTTTTGCATTCAATGATTCGGCGACTGTACCGGCGAGTTCGTCTGAAGATAGATTAAACGGGTCTCCGGAATCATTATGGCCAACGCATGGGAATATTGGAACATGACCCTGTTCCAGAGATCTGGTGACGGCTTCCACTCTCACCCGGTCAACAAGGCCGGTGCGGCCGAAATCGGTACCATCAAGAACGCCTCTGGAGCGGGCTCTTACCCAGTTGCCGATAACGGCGGTAATTTTATGGCCTGATAAAGCGGTCATTACCCTGTGTGACACATCGAATGCTGCCATTTTGATAAGATCCATGGATTCAGGATCGCTTACCCTGATATCGTCTACAAAACGCCGTTCAACATCGTAGCGGCTGAGAACTTCATCAATTCTTTTCCGTGCCCCCGGAACAATAACAATGCGAATTCCTGCTTTGTGCAGCAAGGCCAAATCCCGGGCGTGCTGGGGGAAAATTGGATGATCGATGATTTCGTTGGAGAACTTGAAGACGAAGGTGAAACCCCGGAAGCGTTCGGCATATGCGAATACTTCCCTGATGAGATCTACCTGTTCACGTATATCGGATGCGGCCATAAGATGAGACTAGGTTATGAAATGCCAGGGGGTCAAGAACAAAATACCTATGCCGGTGTCTGGCAGGTTTCTTATCAGCGCTAAGCGGCACCGAGCTGGAAGTCATTCATGATTGGAAGTACCAAGTACAGCAAGAATGACTATAATATAGATATATCAAGGTTGGTGTGGCAACTGAAATGAACAAACATGAACGAAACAGGCAGAACCCCGCCGGTAATGTGGAAATCGGTATCAGGGCACTTGCAGACAGCCTTGGAGAAGGTCTGTTGGTGATTCAGAAGGATGAAACCGTATTCATGAATGAACGCCTGGCAGAGATATTGGGTACAACACGGGAAATGCTGGCCAATAAATCCCTGGGAGAATGGAGTTTACAGGATTCGAATCTTAAAGAGAAACTGGAAAATCGGAGTAGACGGGAAAAAGGAGAGGGTTCCAGGGAAATACGGGAAGTCGGGATTTCATTGGATGATGGAAGAATTATCTCCATGCGGAACCGTACGAGTCTGATTGACTGGGAGGGAGCACCTGCTACCGTTCATTTTCTGGAGGATATCACATTACGGAAAACAGCGGAAAAGCAGCTGGTGGAACAGAAGGAAGTCAATGCAATTCTGGCTGATACTGTCCGCCGCATATTGGCATCTCCCCTGTCTCTGAATGAGATTGCCGGAACCGTGCTTGATTCAGCTATGAACCTTACTGACAGCCGTTCGGGAATTCTGGTTATTGAAAATGAATCTGGTGAAAAAATTCTTGAACGCCGATGTGCCGGCGGTTGTCCTGTTTGTGTTATTCCATCGGTTATGGAGTCTCTGGAAATGGATGAAGCACTGATGAACCTGAGGAGGCCCGGGCGTATCAACGGGGCGTTCTACCTGAATGAAGTACTCTCTATGACAGATGATACCAATCAGTGCAATTATTCTGATGAGATAAGAAATCTTCTTCGAGTTCCGTTTCTTAATGACAGTTCATTATCCGGTCAGCTTATACTGGTTGATGTACCGGGAAAATTCGGCCCATGGGATCTGGATAATATGGAGAAAATTGCAGAAGTCTTGAATCTGGCACTGATTCAAAGACAGGCTGTAGATGACTTGAAAACCGCAAAAGACATAGCTGAGGGTGAGGCTGAAGCCCGGAGCCTTTTCCTGGCCAATGTCAGTCATGAAATCCGTTCACCTCTGAATGGTGTGATGATGATGGCCAGTCTTCTGCAGGAATCAGATCTGACTCAGGAACAGGCTGAGCTGCTGAATGTTGTTCAGTTCTCTGCAAAGACCATTGACCGTCTGATCCGGGATCTTACGGATCTT